>NZ_JBEYJD010000014.1:0-169745 GCF_040636125.1 Streptomyces sp. NPDC006733
GGCGTTGCGGTCGACGGTGAGGGTGTAGCCGCCGCGGGTCTCCTTGCTGTTGGCCTGGTACTGGTGGGCCCGGCTGTGGTCGGTGTACAGCTTCGGGTTCCAGGGCCAGTCCTTGGTGGTGGTCTCCTGGCCGTTCCACAGGGCGTACCAGAGGTTGCCCGGCAGGTCCGTCCGGTCCGGGGCGGTGGCGATGGCCTTGGCGCTGGAGGTGCTGAAGCCGTAGAGGCCGCCGCGGTAGGTCTTGGCGCGGAGGGTCTTGCTGAAGGCCCGTACATAGGTCAGGGTGGCGTCGTTGCACGCCTTGTCGGCGCTGTTGTACGACTCCATGTTGAGGTAGACGGGGCTGCCGGCCTTCATGCCGAGCGCAGCCGCCTTGGCGATCGCGTCGTTGGCGTTGCTGACCCCGACTGCGGCGGCGGTGGCGGCGGTGAACCGCTCCTTGTTGCCGCTCGTCTGGCACGGCGGCTGAGCGCCGACGTAGAGGGGGATGACCCGCCAGCCGGCGGTGTTGACCGACTTCACCCAGGATTTGGTCAGATTGGGCTGGGAGCACCCGCGGTTCTTCCCGCCGATGTAGACCGCGACACCGCTGTAGTAGTTGTCCTTCTTCCACGCGTTCATCGTGGCGAGGGAGGGGGCGGTGCAGGCGTCGAACGCCCGGCCGGTGTAGGTCTTCTGCGCCGGCCAGGCCGTGGCCGCCATCGAGGTCTGCGCTACGACCCCGGCACCGGCCACGACGACGACGCCTGTCGTCGCCAGCGCGATGTAGCGGCCTTTTTTGGACAACCGGTGCTTCGACATTCCCCGCCCCAAAACGCATCAGGCTCCGGGTCCCCGGAGCTGGATCATCATAAGCGGGAGCGGTGGGACCGCCGTGGCCGGTCCGGTCCTCCGCCACTGCCCTCCGGGCGGGGCGGTCAGCGATCCGCCCGGCGGCCCGTACGGACCGCGGTCGGGTGCCCGTCGCAACCGCCGCGCCGGGCGGTCCTGCTCCGGTTCGCCCGCCGGGCACCTCCGCCGGTGCGAGAGGAGCCACCGTCGAGCCTCGCCCGTCGCCTCTTGCGACCTGCGGTTCTGCTGAGTTCGGTTCGCGTGTTGCGCGCTTTTCGGCAGGGCGGTGGTTTGATCGATGAGGCAGGGCTCTGGGCCCTTTCGTGCGGCGAGGAACGCTGCGGTATGGCCCGATACCGCCCTCACGAGCGGCAAGCGCTCACTCAAGGACATCCTCGCCCGCGCAGACGCGGGTCGGTGCAGGTCAGGGGATCCCTCGAAAGTGCTACATCGTGCTCATCTCCCTGGATGGATGTGTCGTTCGGGCTGTCTGCGCGGTGCGGGCCCGCAGGAGGTCGCGCCAGTCGGCGGGCCAGTTGGCCAGCGCCAGGATGCCCATGATGAGAAGGTGGGCCGGCGCGGCCCAGCTCTCCACGGCCGGGTCGTGGTTGACGATGTGGGTGGTGGCCGCGCCGGTGAGCACGAACATCAGCGTGATGGCTCCCAGGAAGCGGGTTCGCTTGTCGGGGATCACCAGCAGGACAGCTGCGGCACCTTCCAGGGCGCCGACCACGAAGCGCATCCAGGACGGGTAACCCCACTCGACGAACTTCACGGAGTACGCCGAGCTGAAGATCGTGTCGCCCGGCCAGTACTTGGTCACGGCGCCCAGTACGAACTCGAAGGCCAGGAACCAGTACAGGGCGGTCATGAGGCGCTTTGACATGCGTGTCCTTTCAGCAGGAATTCGGGCAGGGTCGGGCCTCCGCGCGGCGCGTTCCAGGCCGCGCGGAGGCGTTGCTGTCGGGGGTCAGCCCCGCAGGGCCGCGATGGCCTTGTCGATTCGCCGCCTGCGTGTCTCGGGCTTCTTCGCGCTCTCGATGGCGCGCACGTGCTCGCGCTGGCGGCTTTGGGACAGGGTGTTGTATGTGGCGCGGGCGAGCGGGTCGGCGTCGAGAGCCTGGGCGAAGTCGGGGGGCTCGACGACCACGCGCGGCTCGGTGTCGAGTTCCAGCTCGACCTCGACCTCCTCGCCGATCGCGACATCCGCGGCTTGGCGGTTGGCGTGGCTGAGGCCGAGCAGGTGGCGGCCGCGCAGGATGGCGACCCGGCTCTTCCAGCAATGCCCGTTGACCGTGATCGTCACGGGCGGCCGCGCGCCCCCGCCCAGCGCTGCTACGACTTCGGGCGGAACTTCCAGGCCCCGCATGGGATCCGGCGGCTCGACGTAGGCTCGAAACTTCATGCTCTTCCTCCTGCTGTTCTGCCCGCCCACGGCGGATCCGGCCCGCTCGGCTGCGATCAACGCTGCCACGTCTCCCAACGGCACCATCGCCGGGTCCGGGACGGCTGCGGCACGCGCCGCGCCGTTCCGGACGGCGATGGGGCACGCGAGCGCGGCTACTCGGCGTAGGGCTGGTCGGTTCCCTCGGCGCTGTAGCCGAGGCTCCAGATGTAGCCGTCCGGGTCGGCGAAGGTGCCGCCGTATCCGCCCCACGGCAGAGCTCCGGCGGGCTTGAGGATCGTGGCGCCGGCCTTCTGGGCCTCTGCCATGATCTCCTCGACCCGTGCCTCACTGCGGACGACGTAGGTCAGGACCAGCCCGCTGAAGCCGCTGCCTTCCTGGTCCGTGCCCACCTGGTCGGCGAGGCCCGCGCGGCTGTAGAAGCCGACGGGCGAGGCGCCGTCCGATGCGAAGAACACCGAGATGCCGAAGTCGTTCTGGATTTTCCAGCCGAGCCCCTCGGTGTAGAACTGCTTGGCCCGGTCCATGTCCCGGACACCGAGGAGGATGGAGCTGACGTGGGCTTTCATGGCGTACTCCTTGCATGGTAGAGGTAGGTGTGCCGGGCATCCGGGCAGGGGCCCGACGGCCCGCAGCGGCGCGTGGTGGCCGGTCGAGCAACAGGGCGGGGCGGAGCGTCAGTTCGGCGTGGCGGCGAGCGCCGCGGCGGTCTCCCAGGCGAACGCGTCCGGGTCGGTGAAGGCACCGGCGGTGCTGCCGAGGACGAGGCGGTGCGAGCCGGTGTCATCGACGGGGGCGCCGAGGTCCTTGGCCAGGGCGCGGCGCTTGTACAGCGCGAGCTTGATGGGGCTGGACTGGCAGGGGGCGAAATCGGCGTACGTGCCCCCGACGCTCTTGGCCACGGTCAGGCCCCGGTCGGCGTAGAAGCGGCGAGCGGCCTCGAGGTCGGTCACCTCGAGGGTGACCGACGCGAGGGACGTGGTGGCTGCGGTGGAAGCGGTGGTTGCCATGACCATCACGCTAGGGGCTGCCCGGCGGCCGGGGCTTCTCGATTCCTGACCGGTCGGGAGACGTGCTGCGCCACGCACCCCGGCATCTTCTCCACCGTGCTCGCCGACCGCGCATCGCAAGCCGTACCGGCGGCATCGGCCGGGTCGGCGGCCGCGTCCGCCGCTTGGCGCCGGAAGGCCCCGGGCGGCATGCCGACCAGCTCGGTGAAGCGCGCGGTGAACGTGCCCAGGGACGCGCAGCCGACCGCGCAGCAGACCGCGGTGACACTGAGGTCGCCCCGCCGCAGCAGCGCCGTCGCCCGCTCGATACGACGCGTCATCAGGTACGCGTACGGCGAGGCACCGTAGGCGTCCCGGAACTGCCGGCTCAGCTGCCCGGCGGACAGGTTCATCTCACGGGCGAGCGCCTCCACGTTCAGCGGCTGCGCGTAGTGCCGGTCGATCCGGTCACGGACACGGCGCAGTCGCGCGAGGTCAGTCAGGCGCTGCGCCTGCACGCGGGCACGCCGCCATTCAGGCTGACACATCAGGACCCTCCCCTTGGTCGGTCATTTCCGATGACGTTTGCGCGCGTCCGCGGGCCCGCCTCGGCCGGCACCGCGGACGCGCGGCGGTGTGGACCGGCCCTGCGGACGCTCGCAGCCGCCGGGCAGGGGCGGACGGGGTGCGGGCTCATGACCGGTGTCTCGAAGGCCCGGACGCGGTCGCGGCGCGCGACCGGCAGGGCCGGCACGTCCGCTCCGGTGCGCTGCCGTGTTCCTGAGGGGTGGTCACGGTGCCGGCCCGTGCGGCCGCGGCGATTGCCGCACGGCTCAGCGCAGCTCCTGGATGCGGACCAGGTTGCCCGCGGGGTCGCGGAACGCGCAGTCGCGGATCCCGTACGGCTGCTCGGTCGGCTCCTGGACGACCTCGGCATCACCGGCCTGCACCTTCTCGAACACGGCGTTGAGGTCCGGGGTGGCCAGCAGGATCCAGCCGTAGGTGCCCTTGGCCATCATCTCGGTGATCGTGCGGCGCTCGGCCTCGGTGATGCCGGGATCGGCGGCAGGCGGCGCCAGAAGGATTGACGTGCCCGGCTGGCCAGCCGGGCCGACCGTGATCCAGCGCATCCGGCCCTGCCCGACATCGCTGCGGATCTCGAAGCCGAGGACGTCGCGGTAGAAGGCGAGCGACGCGTCCGGGTCGTCGTGCGGAAGGGTCGTCGTGTGAATGGTGATGTCCATGGCGAGCAGGGTAGAGGCGACCCCAGGGGCCGCGCTTCTCGAATCCTGATCGATCCGGCCGCGCCCGGACCGTCAGGGGCGTGTCACGCGGAGCGCACGGTTCCCGCGGCGGTGCCTGCGCCACCCCGTCAGCCGCCCTCCCGGTGCACCGACGACGTGACGCCGGTCGGCCGTCCGCTGGATCGGCCGGCTGGTGCTGGGGCCTTGGCCCGGGGCCGGGCGAAGCGCCGCGTACCGATCGACTGCGGGCTGCGGCGGCCTCCTGGTCCCCTCACCACACGGTGCACTCGATGCTCCTCCCGCGAGCCGCCAGGTGGTGTCCGCACCCTGTGATACCGCTTTTCCGCACGAGCGCGTGCCGCTGCCGCTGACCGCCAGGCGGTGTCGCTACTCACGCACACGGCCAGGACGGAACATCTCGGCCGTGAGCGCCCGGAACGCCTCTTCGGGATCCCGTCCGTCCAGGGGGCCGTCGAGGTTGTGGGAGAGCAGCAGTGTCGCGAAGCCGTGGGCTACCGACCAGGCCGCCATGAAGCCGATGAGCGGGTCGTCGCCGTAGCCGGCGACGGCCGTCCGGAGCTGGGTGCGCGTTGCTTCGCGCGCGGCGATGAGGTGGGGGTCGTCCGGGCGCAGGAGTTCGGGGCTGAACATGATCTGGAAGTGGGCGGGGTGGGCGGTGGCGAAGCGCACGTACAGCACGCCCAGGTCGCGCAGGTCTTCCGCCTCGCTGAGCGCGGTGGACAGGATGCCGTAGCCCTCGGCGGCGATGGCGCTGAGCAGGCCGGCTCGGTCCTTGAAGTGGTGGGCGGGCGCGGCGTGGGAGACCCCGGCGCGGCGGGCCAGGTCGCGCAGGGACAGGGCCGCGGGTCCCTCGGTGGCGATGACGTCGAGGGCCGCGGTGATCACGGCGCGTCGCAGGTCCCCGTGGTGGTAGGCGCGTTCGGTGGGCATGGTCAGCAGATTACCCGCAATCTAGGCGTTGACAAGTTAGGATCGCGGACGGCAATCTAGTCGATGTCAAGATGTGCTGGGTCACCGGAAGAGGGATCGTCATGGACCACGACAACGGACGCGTGCGGCAGATGTGGCACCTCCTGGAGCCGGTGCACGCTGTCGTCTACTACGCCCCCGAGGTCTTCGACGAGGTCGGGGCGCTCGGGTTCGACACCGCGCAGCGCTGGCCGAGCTACTTCGCGCTGCGGGCGGCGCCACTGGGGACCCCCGGCGCCGGTCAAGTGGCCTCCGCCTTCTACAGCTTCGATCCGCACATGGTCGCCGAGCACATCCCCGCCGCCTGGGACATCGCCGCACCCGAGGCGGTGCTGGCCGCCCGGGAGCGGGGCGTCGATCGGGCGTACCGCGCGCTCCTCGGCGACCGGATAGTCGGCGCGGACCTCGCCGAGGCGGCCACGCTCGCCCGCCGCGCGGCGGAGGCCGCGCCCACCGCGGGCCGCCCGCTCGCTGCCGCCAACGCCGCGCTGCCCTGGCCGAAGGAGCCGCATCTCGTGCTGTGGCACGCCGCAACGATTCTGCGCGAGCACCGCGGCGACGGCCACCTTGCCGCCCTGCTGACCGCATCACTCGATCCCGTGGAGGCGCTGGTGTCCTTCGCCGCGATCGGCGCGGCCCCGGAAGAGACCTTCGCGAGCCGCGGGTGGGGTGAGCCCGCATGGGCAGCCGCCCGCGAACGGCTCATCGCGCGGGGCCTGCTGGATGCCGACGGGGCGGTGACCGATGCGGGACGCGCGGTGCGCGCCGAGGTCGAGCGCCGCACCGACGACCTGGCCGCGGCCCCCTGGCGCGCGCTCGGCGCCGACGACACCGCACGGCTCGCCGAGCTCCTGGGCCCTTTGTGGCTGGAGGTGCTCGGCTCCGGCATGCTGCCGTCCCAGAACACCCTCGGCATCGGGAAGGTCTGAGGGAGACCTCGCCGCCGCGAGGGCCGCGGCGCGGGCGGCGCCGCCCGCGGCAGGGCGGTACGCTCCGGGACGCGGTCGGGCGGCCGGTGCGGCCAGGTCCGCCGTGCGCGGTGGCCGGTTCGTCGAGCGTCCAAGGGGGTGGCCGATGTTCTGGCCGGAAGTCACGGTGGTTGACGCGTGCGTGCGGCGCGACGGCCGGGGCGGCAGCCCCACGGCCGTCACCGACGACGACCCCGCGGCCACGGACGCGGACCGGCGTGCGCTCGCTGCCGCGGCCGGCACCTCGCACGCGGCGTTCCTCGGCCCGGGGCGGGCCCCCGATGGTGGCCGGCCGGTCCGGTTCTTCACCGCCACCGCCGAACTGTCCGGCTGCGGCCACGGCACCGTGGCCGCGCAGGCCGTCTGGTTGACCCGCACCGCGCGGGGCGAGCTGCACGACCGCCAACACACCGGCGGGCGCACGTTCGACACGGTCGCGATCCGCCGTCCCGCCGGGATCGAGGTGTGGTTCGACCAGGGCCTGGTCGCGCTGCGTCACCCGGCACCGGACGAGCGCGCCGCGCTCGTCGCCGCGCTCGGGCTCACCGCGGACGACCCGCATCCGACCCACACGTCACGGATCGCCGCGCCCGGCACCCCCCGCCTGCTGGTCCCGGTCCGCGACCGGGCGGCGCTGCTCCGCGTCCAGCCCCGCCTCGGAGAGTTGGCCACGGCGTGCCGGCGGTACGGGCTCCTCGGCTGTTTCGTGTACGTACCGCCGGTGGGCGACCGACCGGGGGCGGCGCGGATGTTCGCGCCGGCGATCGGTGTCGCCGAGGACGTCGCCAACGCCAACAGCACCGGGGCCCTGGCCGCCCACCTGCTCGACACGACCGGGGCGCAGACGATCGCGATCGAGGTGGAGCAGGGCGACACCCTCGGTCGACCGTCCAGCGTGCTCGCGTCAGCCCGCCGCGGGCCGGCGGGCATCACGACCCGGGTCGGCGGGTTGGCGATGGTCCGCGACGCACCCTGAGGCACCGACTGGACCGTCCTGGGGCTGGCGCGGGGGCCACCGACGACGACCTGCTCGGGTCTCCTGGTTCCCGCCCACGACACCACGACGATCACCGGGATTCGCCGGGGGCCGCCACCGGGGCGGCCTGGCGGAGCGGGGAGTTCCCCCGCCGGCGGCCGGGCATAGTGTCCTGGGCGGATACGGCGTCACGGGCCTTTGGGGCGTCGGGCGTAGGACGCTCAGAGAGTGGGGAATGGCTTGTGGGGAGCTGGTTAGGGAACCTGGTGGGGTGTCTGCTCGCGCTCGGGGCGATCGGCGCCGTCGTAGCATCGGGGCGGCGCTTGCGGTCCGCGCAGCGGGCCCGGCGCGCCCGCATCGGGCCGGTCCGATCGGCGCAGAGCCCGCTCGATCTGTACGAGCTGGCCTATCTGTGCGGGCGGGGGCGCCGTGTGGCCGCGGCGGTCGTGGTGCGCCTGCACGCCCAGGGCCGGTTGGTCGTGGGCCGGCCGGCGGACCGGTGGATCACCGCGGAGGCCGTGGGAGAGGCACGGGACGGCATCGAGGCCGCGGTGCTCGCCGCGCTGACCGCGCAGCGGAACGATCACGGGTGGGTGCCGTGGCCGGTGGAATTGTTCGACAGCGATCCGCCGCTGCGGGCGCTACGCGAGCGGCTGATTGTGGAGGGACTGCTCCAGGATCAAGGTGCCCTGGTCGGCGTGCTGCACCGTGATCCGGTGTCCCGCTCGTACTATCGCGCCCGATATCGCTTCACGCAGACGCTGCGCTGGGTGCCGGCCGTGGCCGTCGCGGGAGTCGTCGTCGCGGTCGTCTGGCGGGCCTACCTGCCGCTGGTGGCGTATCCGCTGCTGGTGTGGGCCGGCCGTCGACACCGTGACCGGTACGCCGACGACCCCGACTCCTTCGGCGTCGTCACGGCGGCCGGTCACAGCGCGGTGCGGGCCGCCGAGACCGAGGATCGCGTGCCTGCCGTGGAGCGCCTGGTCCATGACGTGGCTCGGTCCGGTCTGAATGCCCTTCCCACCACCCATCCGCTCACCGCGCCCACGCCGCTGCCGCGGCAGCCGCCACAATCCGAGCCGGAACCACCGGAGAGCGTGATCGATGCTTCGCCGGGCCTCGGCGGCCTTTGACGAACGCGGGCCCCTGGGGCGCGTTCCGTATCCGCCACATCGATCCGCCCACGGCCGTCTCGGATGGCGATCCCCCTGCGACATGCGGCACCTGGAGGAGACCGCGTACCGGACGCAGGAGGGACGCTCGGCGGCACGAGCCGAACGGCGCTGGGACGTACGGGGCGCGGTCAGCAACCGCTCGTGATCAGCACGGTGTGAGCCGCATACAGCGCCGTTTTGGCCTGCGCGACGCGGTCGCCGGCGGCGTCGGCGCAGATGGCGATGAGGGTGCGTCCGGTGGCGACTTGGTGGAAGAGCAGGGCCGCCTCCGTCTGGGCCCGCAGGTACGTGAATCGGACCGGGGTGTCGTGTTCATCCGACTCGTCGGTCTGCAGGAGCTCATAGGGTTGGCCACCGAGCCAATACCCCACGGGGGAGGGCTCGCCGGCGGACAGGGCCCGGTGGACGGCCCGCTCGTCGACGGTCACCGTCTGGGTCGTGCCATCCGCATCGACGGTGATCTCCGCGTCGTACGGCTGCGAGCGGATCACCCGGTCGTCGTAGGCGGCATCGACGCTGTACACCCCGTAGGGCCCGGTCTGTTCGGTGTAGAACATCGCGATCCGGGCGCAGGGGTCGTAGCCGCCGCTGGGGTTGCGAACCGTGTTGACCACGTAGTCCGCGGTGGTGGCGGACCATTCGTCCTCGTGCACGCTCATACCCGTCCCTCCGGTCCGGCGGCGGGTGCTGCGGGGTCGCCGACAGCGTTCCACCGGGTGCCTACCCCCCTGGGACGTCTTCCCCCAGACAGCTCGCCGACGCGCCGCACTGCAGCGGAGCTGGGGACGTTGCGGTACCGGAACTGCTCAGGAGCATCTCGAGCCGCCTGAGCCCGCTGCGGCCCGCGCGGTCGTGGGGCGAAAAGGCGGCGCACCGTGGGGCCGACGGATATCGGTGCTGCGGCCGGGAGACGGTGACCGGGTCGGCCCGCCGAGCCGGATTCGGTACGCCGTCACCCGTCCGATCACCGCCCGGCCAGTGTGCGGTGACGGGACGGCAGGTCCAACTGCCGGGTTGTTCAGCGGAACGCGTCCGCGTTCTCCGCCGCCCATTGGCGAAACGGGCGGGCCGGGCATCCGGTGAGCCGGGGAACCGTGTCATGGACCCGCAGTACCTCCGGATTCACGTCACCGCCGATGACGTCGAGCACCGCGTCCGCGGTCTCAGCCCCGAGGATCGCGGCCATGTCCGCGTGGGCGTGGCGGCGACTGCTTTCGGAGAAAGGAGCCACCCGGCCCAGCGCTGCCGCGATGGCCCGCATTTGCTGCCGGGGCGTGATCAGCTCAGGACCGGTCAAGGCGTGGATATGCCCTTGGTGGCCGGGCTGGGTGCAGGCCACGCGTGCTACGGCGGCGATGCCGCCGCGGTGGATGGTCGGCAGTGCGGCCTGTGCGTACGGTGCGTGGACCGTCTCGTCGTTGCGCACGGTGGCCGCCCACATCACTGCGTTGGAGGCGAACTGTGTGGGCCGCAGGATCGTCCGGGCCATCCAGCTGGCCTGCAGCAGTTGCTCCACGGCGAGGTTTTCGGCGGCGGGGCCGAGGCCCCGTTCATCGGTCGGCGTTTGCCGTGTCTCAACTCCGACCTGCCCGACGCTTGTGCTGACAACAATATCGGCACGGACCGTGCCGTGCCGATGCTGAGATCATCATGGGCATCCAGGCAGAGCATGTCAACGGCACGCGGCCTGCCGAAAGAGACGGGACTCGTGAGGGCGAGGCCGCATTCCCGTCGTGGTGCAGCACGCACCCGACGGCCTGCTTCAGGTGACCTGGGAGCCGAAGTCGGCGAGGTGGTGCGGAGCTTTGAACCGCTTGCCCGCAGGCCAGCGTCGGCGAGCGCACTCCCGACCGGGACTGGCCGTCCGGACGGACGCCGGCAGCGTTCTGGTGCAGGCGGGTGGGTCGGTCCCGGGGCCGATGGGCGGGGTTGGGGGCCGGTGGGTGTCAGGGGCGTCTCGGTGCTAGCGAACCGCCGCCGTCCACCTCGCGGGCTCCCCATCGCAGGCACCTTTCGGATCGGACGGCCGGGGTGAGGCTTCGTCCGGTCCGGGTTCTCACGTGCTCGGTGCCCGCGCCGGAGCAGCGGCGACCGGGGGTTTCCCCGGGTGTATACGGCCCTCGGTCCGCCCGCCTGTACCCTCGAGCCGGATCCAACCCCTGGACGAAATGGTTCGAACGCCGAGTGGAGCAGCCCAGCTGCACGTCCCCACGTCGTCCAAGCCCGGGGATTCCTCGTCCCACCGTGACCGGCCCCGTTGTGCTGGCAGCACGCCGGGCCCCTGGCGCGCTGGGGGGCGGCGTGCTGCGTGTGGTGCGTTGGCCGGTGCCCCGCAAGGGGTCAGCGGGCGAGGGAGACGGCGAAGGGTTGGAAGCCGTGTCGGCGCAGGATGTGGGGGACCAGGAGGATGAGGGATTCGGTGGCGCGGGCGGTGGTGATGTCGCCGAGGTCCTCGATCCAGGCGGGCTGCCAGCCGAGGTCGCCGAGTAGG
This sequence comes from Streptomyces sp. NPDC006733, assembly GCF_040636125.1. Lineage (NCBI taxonomy): Bacteria > Bacillati > Actinomycetota > Actinomycetes > Kitasatosporales > Streptomycetaceae > Streptomyces > Streptomyces sp. NPDC006733. Next base: position 11,070 of record NZ_JBEYJD010000014.1, read on the forward strand.
CCGGTGACGGTCTTCTTCGCGGTGTCGTCGTTGCCCGAGACGTAGACGGTCGGTGGGGTGGCCAGGGATTGGGGTGCGGTCATGACCATGAACAGCATGGTGTTGAGGGTCTTGACGACCTGGGTGTCCGGGAGCGCGGCCTGCAGCTTTTCGGCGAGGCTGCTGCCGGGATAGCACAGGTCGCCGGGCAGGCCGTCGTCGGCGTCGCGAGTGGCGTTGGAGACGTCGATGAGGATTTTCCCGGCGAGTTCGGTGCGCAGGTCGGCCAGGCGATCGAGGGAGCTGTCGCCGGGCGTCGCGTTGATGACCAGGTCCGTGGTGCGGGCGGTGGTGCGCTGGTCGGCGTAGGTGGGGTGCGGGCTGGATCCTGCGGCCAGGGCGGCGATGTCGTCCGCGTCTCTGACGCCGAGGGTGACCTGGTGGCCGGCGGCGGCGAGGTGGGTGGCGAGGTTGGATCCGACGCGGCCGGCGCCCAGGATGCCGATGCTGCTCATGTGGTGGTGCTCCTTGTGAGGTCAGGTAACGCGTGCGGGGGTGAGCGGAGTTCGAGCGGCGGGCTGCCGGTCAGACGATGGGCGCCAGGACCTTCAGGACGCCGACGTGCACGCCCGGGGCGGCGGCCAGGAAGTCGCGGCTGCCGGTGTGCCAGGGCGCGCCGGCCAGGTCGGTGACGGTGCCGCCGGCCTCGGCGACCAGCAGGGCACCGGCGACCAGGCCGGAGCGGACGTCGGAGAACTGCCAGAACGCGTCCATCCGGCCGGCGGCGACGTGGATGAGCTGCATGGTGGCGGGCACGGACACCCGGACGACCAGGCCGTTGATGAGCATGGCGGTCACGGAGTCGCCGATGCGCCGGAAGGTGGCGTCGGTCTCGCCGGGCTTGGCCTGGCCGGTGCCGATGAGGGTGGCGCCCAGGTCGGTCTTGGCCGACACCTGCAGCTTCTGGCCGTTGAGGTGGGTGCCGCCGCCGGCCACGGCGGTGTAGGTGTCGCCGGTCAGCGGCAGGTGCACCACGGTCAGGACCGGCCGGTTGTCGCGGACCAGGGTCGCGGTCACGGACCAGTCGTCCATGCCGTGTACGTGGTTGATGTTGCCCTCGGCGGGGTCGACGACCCACCACTCGCCGGCCGGCAGCGCGCCGCCCGCCAGTTCGTCCTCGGCCCACTGCGATCCTGCGCGGGCCTGCAGCAGCGGCTCGCGCAGCACCGCGAGCACGGCGTCGTCGTTGGCGTAGATCTCGGCGACGACCTCGTCCAGGCTCACGCCCCGGGCGTGCGTGGTGTAGCGGTCGCGGAGGGTGCGGCCGGCGGTCTCGACGGCGGCGGTGACGTCGGCCAGCAGGGTGGTGTCAGCGGCGAAAGGCAGGGCGGTGCTCATGGCGGGCTCCTTGAAGTGGTGGTGCGGGCTGGTGGGTTGGTTTCCCTGCCCGCCCTGTGACGGTAGGCCGCCCTGTCATTAACAACAAGTGCATGCTTGTCACTTGTAGAGTTACCCGCATGCAACTGGATTTGAATTTGCTCACCGCCCTGGACGCGCTGCTGGAAGAGGGCAGCGTCGCCGGCGCCGCCGCCCGCCTGCATGTCACCTCCCCGGCCATGAGCCGCACGCTGGGCCGCCTGCGCAAGGCCACCGGTGACCAGATCCTGGTCCGCACCGGCCGCAGCATGGTCCCCACCACCCGCGCCCTGGCCCTGCGCGCCCCGGTCCACGCTCTCGTGCAGCAGGCTCACCACCTGCTGTCCGCGCAGGAGGAGCTCGACCTGGCCGCTTTGGAACGGGTGTTCACCGTGCGCTGGCACGACGCGCTGGTCGCGGCCTGCGGGACCGCGCTGACCGCGACCGTGCGCCGCCAGGCCCCCGGCGTCCGGCTGCGCCTGTCCGCCGAACCCGCCACCGACACCCCCGAACTGCGCCGCGGCGAGGTCGACCTGGCCTCCAGTTCCAGCCCCCCGACCCGCCCCGACATCCGCCACCGCCTGGTCGGCACCGACCGGCTGGTGGTTGCCGTCCGGCCGGGCCACCCGCTCACCGAGGCCCCGCTGAGCCTGGAGCGCTACGCGGCGGCCGAACACGTCACTGTCTCGCGGCGGGGAAATCTGCGGGATCCGATCGACGACGCCTTGGGCGCCCACGGCCTCCAGCGGCGCGTCGTTGCCGCCGGGCCCACCGCCGCCTTCGCCCTGCAACTCGCCCTCGAAAGCGATGTGGTGGTCACGTTCCCCGACGCGGTCACCCGCACGGCCCGCGACCACCTCGGGCTGGCGACCTTGCCCCTGCCGCTGCAGGTGCCCGACGTCTCCCTGTACTTGCTGTGGCACCAGCGCTACGACGACGACCGCGCGCACGCCTGGCTGCGCGATGTGGCCGCGGGCACGATCCAGGCGCTGTTCTCGTCGCCCAGTGCGTGATTCCCCTGCCCGTCGGCCCCGCTGACCGGAGGCGAGGGCGGGGGCGCCGGGTGCGGTCGGCCGCGCGCGGCGCCGGGCCGGTGCGGGGCGTTCCGGGGCGAGCGCGGCGGCCGGGAGGTCTCTGGCGGGCGTCCGGCCACGGGGCCTGTGGGCTGCGGTCGTATCCCTCCCGCCGTTCGGCGCGGGGCTGTTGCGGTGATCGGCCGTCCGGGCCCGTGGGGGTCGCGTGGAGGCGCCTGTGGAGCGCAGTCCCTCGTCGGGGCCGTCTAGAAGGTAACGGGGCACCCGTTGCTTGCGGCGCGGCTGGCCCGCGCAGCGGATGGTGGCAGGGGGTCAGTTGAGGACCGCGATGGCTTCGACCTCGACCAGATGCTCCGGTACGTCCAGGGCCGCCACCCCGATCAGGGTGCCCGGTGCGAGTGGGGTGATCCCCAGGGTCGCCGAGGCCCGCGCGACGCCCTCCAGGAACAGGGGCATCTTGTCGGGGGTCCAGTCGACGACGTAGACGGTCAGCTTCGCCACGTCGTGGAAGGACGCGCCGACCTCCGCCAGGGCGATGCCGACATTGAGGTAGCCGCGCTCGACCTGCGCGGCGAGGTCGCCTGCGCCGACCGTGGCCCCGGCGGCGTCCCAGGCGACCTGCCCGGCGATGAAGACCATCCGCGAGCCGGTGGCGATCGCCACCTGCCGGTACACCGGGATCTGCGGCAACCCGTTGGGGTTCACCAGGGTGATGGCCATGCTGCCCGCCTTCGTGTCAGGAGCGCCCCGGTGCGTTCGACCCGGGCATTGTCGGTTTCTTGTGGTTACTGGGGAACTGTAGGAGAGTGGCGCCTGACGTGGAAGAACGCACTTTTTGGTGACGGGGGAACCTGATGGGAACCAAGCAGCTCAACGGCCTGCCCGAGGACACAGACCTTCGACGCGCGGACTCCCTGGCGCGGGAGATCTTCTCCGACGTCGCCAACAAGTGGGCGTTGCTGATCATCGAGGCTCTCGGCGGGGGCACCCGGCGCTTCAGTGAACTGCGCGACGCGGTCGAGGGCATCAGCCACAAGATGCTCACCCAGAACCTGCGCATGCTGGAACGCAACGGCCTGCTGGAGCGCACGGTGCACCCCGTCGTGCCCCCGCGCGTTGACTACACCCTCACGGAGTCGGGCCAGGCGCTGCAGGCGACCATCGACGGCATGTGTGACTGGACCCAGCGGTACCTCCGGCACATCGAGAGCGCCCGCCGCCGCTTCGACGCCTGACGGGCGTCCCGGGCCGTCGGTGCATCGCCCTCCGGCAGTCGGACGGGCGGCAGCGATCGGGTCGGCGGTCGGACGTGGCCGCGCGCCGGCGGGCGAGGTGGCACGCGATCACCGCCGCCGCACCTACCACCCGGCGGTGTGGGGGAGGGGGCGGGCGGGGGCTGTCGCCGACCTGTCTGGCGGTCGGGGCCGGGACGCGCGGACGGCGCCTACGGTCCGCGGTGCGCTGCAGGGGGCTGCTTCATCTGCTCCGGGGTTTGCCGCGCCGCGCATCCTTGCGGCGGTGCCCTCGTCGGTCCCGGCACGGAGCCGGCGTCCGCCCCCGCTCGGGGTGCGGGCCGATCGGCGGTTGGGGCTCGACCAACGTCGGCGGGGCGGAGGCAGTGCCGACGCGTCGCGCCCCCGGGCCTCCCGGAGTTCACCCCCCAGGACGCAGGCGAGACGCGCAACGGAACGACGCCGGCCGGGTCTAGAGGCGGCAGCTGATCTCCATGCCGTCCTCCACGGGGAAGGTGACGCTCTGGTAGCCGTTGCGGGGGTCGCGGACGTAGTCGAGGTAGGGCGCGAGGTCTTCCAGGTCGACGTCGTCGGCGATGACGAGGGTGCCGGGGGCGAGGCGGGGTTCGAGCAGGTGCAGGACGGGCAGGCACAGGTCCTTCCAGCCGTCGAGGAGGACGAAGTCCGCGGGGTCGGTGAGGGTGGCGAGGGTCGTGCGGGCATCGCCGTCGAGGACGGTGATCAGGTCGTCCAACCCCGTCTCGGTGAACGTGCGGCGGGCGGCCGTGGCCTTGATGGCACTCAGTTCCGTGCTGATCACCCGCCCCGCCCCGTTGTCGCGCACCGCGGCGGCGAGATGGAGCGTGGAGATGCCGAAGGAGGTGCCGAACTCGACGACGGTGGCGGGGCGGACGGCCCGGATCAGGTTGTACAGCAGGCGCCCGCCCTGGGCGGAGATGGGCATGTACACCTCCGCTTTGGCGTCGGCCTGCTCCTGCGGGGTGAGGGGCGCGGAGCCAGGGGGTGACGCCGCCCGGATGCGTCGGCTGGCCGCCTCGTCCTGCTCGGCCTGGCGGAACATCCGGTCGAGGGCGGTGGCGACGCGGGGATCTTCGAGGGTATTGGTGGATGACATACCTCTAGACTAGACGCACCGTTGCGTAGCGTCTAGAGGTTCTGGCCTAGGCTGGCCCCCAGGAGGCAGACATGGCACGAGGAAGTACGGCCGCCGCGGCGGCCGGGCCAGAACCGGCGGCACGCCACCACGGCAACCGGCACGGCCGCAGTGAACAGGCCCGGCAGGCCGTGCTGGAGGCAGCCGACGACCTCTTGGTCGAGAAGGGCTTCGCCGGCGTCACCATCGAGGGCATCGCCGCACGGGCGGGCGTCGCCAAGCAGACCGTCTACCGCTGGTGGAAGACCAAGACCGACATCCTCCTGGACGCCTTCCTCCAGGACGCGGCCGAAGCCCTGACCCCGCCGGACCACGGCAACCTGGCCGCGGACCTGCGCGCCCACCTGCACCACCTGGCCCTGTTCCTCACCGGGTCCGACGCGGGCGCGGTCTTCACAGCCCTCATCGGGCACGCCCAACACGATCCCGCGTTCGCCGCCGCCCTGCGCTCGGGCTACCTCGACGAGCAACGCCGCCGCGACTTGCTCCCGCTTGAGCGCGCGGTGGAACGCCGCCAGCTCGCCGCCGGACTCGACCTGGCCGCCGAGCTCGACCAACTCGTGGGACCGATCTACCACCGCGTCCTGGTGACGGCAGAACCCGTCGACCAGGCCTTCACCGACCGCCTCGTCGAGGCGTTCTTGCACCGCACGCACGTCGCCGACGGCGCCGCCGCCGTCGGGGAGATGGGGAACCGATGACGCTGCAGGCAGGCCAGCGGGTAGCGCTGGCCGCGGACACCCGGCTGACCGACGCCAGTGAGGTGGCAGGGGTCGTCCTCGGGTTCTTGTCCCTGGCGGCGGGCACCGGCGGGACCGTCGAGCAGGTGATCGGCCACCAGGACGAGAGCGAGGACGTGCGTGAGTACGAGCGCCTCAAGTCGCTGCTCGACGCCTTCGGAGGTGCGATGCCCCCGGAGAGCAAGCGGCAGCTCGAAGAGAAGATCGGCGCGCTGGAACCCGCCTGGACCGCCTTCCAGGAACGGGGCCCGCGGGTGAGCGTGCGGGTCCGCTTCGACAACGGATTCATCCTCGACGGGGCCGACGAGAGCGTCTTCGTCCCGGCCTGAGGACGCGACCCCGGGACGGAGCGGGGGCGCCGCGCTCGCGCCCGGGGGAGAGGGAGGGCCGGCCCGGGCCGGCGGGGATCACCGCGGGCGATGAGTTGGGGCCGCCGCCAGAGCGCGACCTGCCGCACCCGCCGGTACCGCGTGCGCCGATTCAGGTGTGGTTGGGCGAGCGGCGCAGGCGCGGCACCGTCCCGGTCGCGGGAGCGGGGTTCCGACGCGGATGGTCAGCCACCGGCCGCACCTTCGGTGGTGAACCGGATGATCCATCGGCGCCGGCTCGCTGAGTCCTGCTCCAGCAGGATGGCGATCTGCGCAGGTGGCAGACCCTGCAACGCCGGCAGCACCGTCACCGCCTGGATCGCGACGTGCCATGGCCCGCGCACGTCGCGTCGGAGGAGGCAGGGGTGATTACCGCAGGCGCGCGCTCACGGACCACCACCTCGCCGGTGGGGGACGTTGTCGGCACGTCGATCGCGCACCCGGCGGGTCCCCTGTTACCGCCCACCCCACAGCAGACCCCATCACTGCGCCACGGACGAGACTTCTGGATTCCGGCTCAGTATCCCCAACGCCCCCGGCTGCCGTCCTGGCGGCAATAGATCATGCGCCCGTTTCCGGCGTGCGTGGAGCTGCCGATGTCGGCCTTGCGGCAGAATTGGCCCGCGTTGTAGCAATTCCCTGCGTTGGAAACGATCTCACATGCGGCGGGCGCGGGTTTTGTCGTCTTCGGGGGGTTGGTTGTAGGCCGCGGGGTGGCCTTGGTCGTGTGCCGGGTCGTCGGGGCGGCGGTCGGCGTCTTGGCGACGGGGGTCGCGGCGGGGGTGGTCGACGGGGAGGGCGCGGCTGTGGTGGGGGGAGCGCTGGTGGCGGACGGCGCCGGGGGCGCGGCGGCCGTGGTGGGGGCCGCGGCAACAGCGGTCGAGGTGGGCGCCGTGGCGTGCGTGTTGTCGGCGACAGGACCGCAGGCGACGGCAGCTCCCGCGACCACCATGGCGACCAGCGCCCGCCGGAGGGCTTCCCGACGCCGTCCGCGTCGGAAAGTGCGATCGGATATGCCGCCGTTGACGTCTCTGTCGCTGTCTGAATCCGCGCTGCGCATCGGTTACCCCCACCTGAAGCTGTCAGAGAAGGCACATCCTAGGAACGGCCGTTTCGGCACCGGAGGGAATGGTTGAATCGTAACCAACCCTTTATGTCCGGAGATAAAGAGGGTGAGAGCATGGCGCGGTTTGTTCCGGGACCTGCTGGGGCGGCGTGAGCGCGGAACTGCCGGATGTGGCGGTATACCGTTGCGGCGTCCGCCGGTCCCCAGATGGGCGCGTTCGATGGCGCGTCTGAAGCTGTTGCCGCTGATCCGGCCGGAGCCACCAGTCGCTCCCGCTCGTGCGTACCCGTCCCCGCCCCCGCGGGAATGGGCCGTCCGGGATCGTGCAGTTGTCGGCTCTGCCGAGCCCCGACGTGCGGTACGCGATCGCCCGGTTCCTCCCGCGCAATCCCCGGGCGCGGCGGTGGTTCACCGCTCTGTCGCAGCACGCCGCACCCGAGCGACGGCCCGGTCGGTGCCGACGCACACAGCCACCGCCGTCCCGAGGAAGGCCGACGCGGCCTGCAGCAAGGGGACTTCGTAGTACGCAGCCGTGGTGCCGTGGGCAGCGGCGTAAGCCGCCGCAGCCCCCGCGAGCACGGCGCCGCCGAGCTGGACCGGTAGCACGAGTGCCGGCCGCCAGGCGTGGGCTTCGCGTGCCGCGGACAGCGTGTCGCGTAGAGCCCATCCGGCCGCAGTCCCGGCAAGGAGCACGGCGGCGCCCGCCGCGAGGGCGGGCGTACCGAAGGTCACCCCGTAGCGGATGGTGAGGGCCGGGACGAAGAACAGCACCAGCCAACGGCGCAGTGCGTGGCCGATGAAGGTCACCGCCAGGCCGGCGGTCGGCCCGACCGGCCGGCGGGCGGCGGCGAGACGTAGCAGGGCCAGCGTGGCCACGGCACCGGCGGCCAGCGGGGTTCGGGCACCCAGCCGGCCCAGGTTGTAGAGCAGCGCCGTGTCGTACACGACCAGGACCAGGACACCCAGCGCCCCGAGCGAGCCGATGAACACGAGCAGGCGGACGGCGGACAGCGGCCCGGGGTTGTCGGGTGCTGCCGGATCTCGGGCCGCCAGGGCCGCCAGGAGCAGCGGAGTGATGACGGCCGAGCAGGCCCGGACGACGATGTCCTGGACGGTGTAGGGATTGCGCAGATCCCATTCGACGATGCAGAACACGCCGGTGTATGCGACGGCGGCGAGCGGCAGCAGGGCCGAGCGGAAGACTCGTCGGTACAAGGTGGCGTCCAGCCAGCGCAGTGCCGTCGCGAAGGCCAGCAGCACGAACGGCAGCTCCAGGAAGGCCTGTACCCGCAGGACGGAGGGCGCGAGGAGGAAGGGCGCGGGGAAGTGGGCGGCGAGCCACCGCAGGACCGGGGTGTCATCGGCGAGGTGGAACCAGCCGGTGGGCAGATACTGGGCGACGAAGGACGGATCGCCGCCGTGCACGTCCAGGATGTAGACCGTGAAGAGCACCTGGTTCAGGTAGAGCAGCGCGGTCACGCCCAGCAGCGCGGTGAACGGCGTGACGCCTCGGCCCCCGGCCCGGGCTCCGGCGGGCCCGCCGGCCCGGAGGCGGCCGGCTGTCGCGGCCCCCAGCAGGACCGACAGCAGCACTGCGGCGTCCACGCTGTTTGTCACTCTCGCGTCTCCTGATCCGCACGCAGTGCAGCGCTCCTGGTGGAGACGGTCCTCACATGCGGCCCGGTTGAGGGTAGTGCGTCGCAGCCGCTCGATCGGAGCGGGGCACGATCACGCACGATGGACGGTGCACTGCGCGCACGCCCCCAGTGAAGACCGGCTGCCGGAGGCTGCGGGGTACGCCTGCCGTCGTCCCCGCGCCGGGGCCCGGTAGCGGGTGGGGCGGTCCGCGTCGGCCTGCCGACGGGGTCGGCCCGCTGGTCCTTCTGCGGGGCGGGCCCGTGGCCGAGCGCGGGGCGCCGGCTGCTCTGTAGGATCTCGCGGCTCGTGTCATAGAGAACAGTCTTGACCAGCGAGTTTCTGCGCTGTCTCAACCCGTGTCCGGGTGCCCGTGTCTCAGGTCCGCGGCATTTCTTCAGGACCGACATCAGGAGCCGTCCGCTCCGACCACTCGCGCACGGTCACGGCATGCTCTATGCGCCTGACGATGTCCTTCTTGGACGCCGTGTCCAAGGTCTCCGGGATCTTGTCGAAGGTGCCGGGAAGGACATCGAGCAGACCCCAGATCTGTTCCCCGGTCCGGACGGTCAGCAGTTGCTGGCACCTCCACTGCAGCGGCACCTTGGGACGGTGCGTGAGCCGCTGCACGAGCGTAGGGAACAGGTAGTGCGTCGCCTCCGCGGCGAGGTGCTCTTGGAGCCAATCGACCGGGAGGCGCTGGCTGAAGCCGTGCATAGCGGCCTCCTGGGCCAGGTCCAAGAGCTGAGCGGTGTCGACGGCTCGGACGCTGCGGGGAAGGGGCGGAGTCATGTCGAGATGATCCCAAGAAGCCTCAGCGGGGCCGAGAGGTCAGCGGAGCCAGGATGCGATCTGTTGTCGGCGTTCGCGTCAAAGTCAAAGTGCACCGGGTGGTACACGTGAACGTGCACCACGCGGGCCGAGCTTGCGGCAGTGGCATGGCTGCCTCGGCCGAGTTCCTTGAGGAACTGCCGCTGGCTGTCCAGGAATCCGTCCGCGAAGAGCGAGTGGGGGGAGAAGAGCGCGGTGAGCGTGATCTTGAGGTCCGACTGCTCAATGGACTGCTTGAGCAGTGAGTGGGTCGCGTCCGGGTAATGCTTGACCGTCAATGCGCCACCTGCGTCCAGCACCTTGTGGTAGATGCGCTCCGTGTCGGCGGTGTCCACGTTGATGTCATGGCCTGCGAGGGTCAGCAGCACCGGTACGCCGCGCAGGGCGCGGAGGTCTTGCGTGGCGTCCGCGGTGTAGTTCTTGGAGATGAAGCCCCAGCGGTCGGCGGTCATGCCGTCCGCGTCGCCGCCCATCGCCTTGACGTACTCCTCGAAGGTCGCCTGGCGTTCCAGCAGCCGGAGGGTGGTGTCGCTCTTGGCGACCTCCGCCTTGGTGCGGGCTGCTGATGCGCCGTCGGCGCGCAGCTCGGCGAGGAGGTTGTAGCGGCCCTGCTGGAGCCAGTTGATGGCGGGCGAGACGGCGATGACGAAGCTCACGGGCGTCTTGGCGGCGATCTTCGGCAGGACCCAGCCCGCCTGGCTGGCGCCCCAGAGCCCGATCCGGTCGCCGTCGATGTCCGGGCGGGCGCGGGCCCAGGCGATGGCGGCGGCTGCCTCGTTGGCCCGGTCGTCCATGGACTGGTCGAGCCAGTCGCCGGGTGCACCCGCGACGCCGGGCTTGTCCCAGGACAGGGAGGCGTACCCGGCCTTGGCGTTCGCCTCCCACATGGGCTTGTAACCGTCGTCGTGGGTGGCGTCGACGGGGCCGTCGCCGTGGACGTACACGACCAGGCCGTGGTGCTTGCGGCCGTCCCTGGGGATGGCCAGTACGCCGTTGAGGGTGTGGCCGCCGTGGCGGATCGTGACCCGCTGCTCGTCCATGTCGTAGGAGTTCTGCCATAGCACCACACCGACGAGGCCGGCGGTCACGACCAGGGCCGTGGCGAGCGACCACACGGCGATGCGGAGTCCGCGCCGTCCGGGTCGGATCTTTGGACACATGAGATCTGTCCCCTTTGGTCGGGTCTGGGCACAACTAAAACTATCACATCGAGCACGATCGTCATGAGGATGGTAGTTTTAGGTGAGGGTTGCAGCGAGAAAAGGGGCACGGCATGGGACTGGACGTGACAGGCACCGGCACTGGACCGGTGACAGTGCGGCGGGGCGTTCCGGCCGGAGCCGAGCGGCGGGCGGCCGAGCTGTACTGGGACGCCTTCGGCCGCAAACTCGGTCCCGCCCTGAACCCGCCGGGCAAGGCGGTGCCCTTTATCGCCGCCCACCTGAACGCCGATCGCGCGGTCTGCGCACTCCTGGACGGGCAGCTCGTCGGCCTCGCCGGCTACCAGCACGACGGGCGGGCCCTCACCGGAGGATCGGCCTGCGCCGTACTGCGCGCATACGGACACCTGCGAGGACTGCACCGACTCCTGCTCCTCGCCCTGTTCGAACGTCACCCGGCCCCCGGACAGCTCGTCATGGACGGCATCGCCGTGGATCCGGACATGCGCGGCCGGGGCGTCGGGAGCCTGCTCATCGAGGAAGTAGCCGCCGTCGCGGCGGAGCAGGACTGCCGGGAGATCAGACTGGACGTGATCGACACCAACCCGCGCGCCAGGGCCCTGTACGAGCGGCGCGGCTTCACGGCCGTACGGACCGAGCACACGCCCTACCTGCGCGGACTGCTCGGATTCGGCGCGGTGACCACCATGCACCGCCCGGTCGGAACAAAAGGAGTGAGAGAACTGTGAGCGCCGAGACCGACCACGTCGAGGTCCCCACCCGCATGCTCGTCCACGCGCTGATCCGCGAGGACGGCACCGTCGACGCGGACGAGCTGTACACCGTCGCCAACACCCTGGGCATGAGCGACCAGCAGGTACGGCTGTGCATCAAACGCCTCGTGGCCGAAGGCCGATTCACCTACGAGGGCCGAGGCCGCAAGGCGGAGCTGCACGCGACCACGGACACCACGCGTGCCCTCGCCCCCAACGCGGACTTCCTGCGGCACGCATTCCAGCAGGACGCCGGGCTCGCGCCCTGGGACGGCGTCTGGCACCTGGCCGCCTTCGCGGTGCCCGAATCGGCGCGCACCGCCCGGGACACCCTGCGCGAGACGCTCGTCCACCTCGGTGGCGCCCCGCTCCAGGGCGGACTGTACGTCTGCGCCAACACATGGGAACCGTACGTCGAAGAAGCCGCCCACCGCCTCGGCACCCACGGCGCGCTCACCCTCCTCACCACGACGGACCTGCGCAGGGGCGACATCCAAGAGCCTGCCGAACTCGCCCGCCGTCTATGGCCCCTGCAGGAGATCGCCGACCGCTACCACCGCCTCAGCCGCATCGCCCAGCCCCGCCTCGCCCAGCTCACCGGCCCTGCCGAACTCTCCCCATCCGCACTCCTCACCATCGCTGTCGAGCTGGCCGCCGAACTCACCCGCACCATAGAGCCCGACCCGCTGCTGCCGCCTCAGCTCCTGCCCCAGCCCTGGCCCGGCACCCAGGCCCGGGAGCTCATCGCCCAGTGCTGGGCGGCCCTGCACGAACGTGACCAGGGCGAAGCCCGCCCGACTCTCTTCCGCCACTACACCGACATCACCCGAGAAGCAGCAGACCAGGCCACGCACTGAAGACGGAACGGACGGCGCAGGTCGTGCCTGATGGGCGAAGGTACCGCGAGGGCGCCTGCCCTTGCGGACGGACAGGCGTCAGATCAAGGTTGTGCACTTTGATTCGTACCGACCGGTGATGTTCGGGTGTACGCCTACATCTGGCGACGGGCAGGGCCGGGTGCCCAGGGGCGATGCTGTGAACTGAGGCTTTTCTCGCTGTCTCACGGTTCAGCCGAGGTGTCAGCGGAACTTCAACGCGCGGTACGAGCCGGAACCCACTCACCCGAAAGGGTGAACGCCCCGACCGGCGAGTCTCACAACGGCGACATAAGTGCCATCGATGTGCCATCGGAGATGAGATTGTGCCGCGAAATCTGAGACCCTACATGCTCGGTCGCCCGCAGGAGCACCGCCGGGTGCCGGCGCTCGCGTAAGGGAGGATCGTTCCCCCGTGCGGCGCCTGCTGATCTCGTGGGGGGCGGGCCGGTCACGTCGACCGACGCTCGACCGCCGAGTTGACCCTCGACCTGTGGCCGGGTGTGGTCGCGGGGGTGCCACGTTGCGCTGCGCTGTCGTACGGGTGTGGATCAGTGCAGGTGCGCCTTCACGTGCTGGCCGAGGCGGCGACCGTGACGGTGACCAACACCGTCGCGTACGACCGGCAGGCGATCGAGGGGAGGGTCGTGGAACGCCTGTCGCACGATAGCGGCTCGCGACGCTTTTCTGGACAGCACCAGGAGCCCCATCTGTAAAGGCCCTGTCCGCTGGTCGAGTTGACCTGATCTCTCAGCGCACCCTTCGTATCCTGGTTCCGCAGGACTGGCATGCAGCATCAACGGGGGGTGGGCGCGTGGAACGAGGCGAGACGATCGCGGGTCGGTATGAGCTGGTCAAGCGGCTCGGCCGCGGGGGGATGGGCGAGGTGTGGGCCGGACGGGACCGCAGCTTGCAACGCGACGTAGCGATCAAGGTGCTCGTCCCGGACAACGCGGCCTTCCAGGAGCTGGCTTGGCGGTTCGAGCGGGAGGCGGTGGCCGCCGCGCAGATCAGCCATGCGAATGTCGTCGCCCTCTACGACCGCGGGGTTCACGAGGACGTCCTCTTCCTGGTCATGGAGAAGGTCGAGGGGGCCACCCTCGCGGAACACATCAGCGACGAGAGCCCGATGGACCCCTCCCGTGCGGTGACCATCGCCCAGGACATCTGCGCGGCCCTGATAGCCGCGCACCGGGCAGGCGTCATCCACTACGACATCAAGCCGCACAACGTGATGCTCACCCCCGACGGGCAGGTGAAGGTCGTCGACTTCGGGATCGCCGGATTCGTTCAGACCGCCTTCGCTCTGGCGCGTTCCTCCCAACTGTCGCCGGCCGGCACCGTCGAGTACGGCGCGCCGGAGCAGTTCCTCACCGAACGCGGGGACGAACGCTCGGACCTGTACGCACTCGGCAGCGTGCTCTTCGCCCTGCTCGTCGGCCGCCCGCCGTTCACCGGTCACCATGTCATGGCGGTCCTGCGCCGCAAGCTGGACGAGGACGCACCCCGGGTGGACTCCCTTCGCCCGCACCTGCCCCCTGCGTTGACCACGCTCGTCGCCGAACTGCTGGCCCGTGATCCGGCACGACGCCCCTCGTCGGCGGCTCAGACGCAGGAGCGGCTGGGCCGCCTGCGGGCGGAACTGGCCGCCCGCGAGGGCGTTACGGCCGCAACCGTGGACCTGAGGTCTGCCGGAGGGGGCGGGGAATTCGGCGCTGGGGGGAGCCCGGCCGCATCCCGTGCGGTGGTGCTGGCCCAGGTGGCCGGTGTGATGCAGGCGGTGGTCACCCAGCGGTCGACGCCCCTCCAGAGCGCGCAGCGGAGCATCGTTCCTCAGCCCTCGCCACGATCGGCTCCGGCGGCAGCGCACACGCGACCGTCATCCCGTGCGGCCCGCCCGTTCCAGATGTCCTGGACGGGCACGGAAGCGCCGACGACCTACGCGGTCCGCCGCGACGCGGACAAGCACTCCTACTGGTTCTGGACCGCTCTGTGGTCGCCGGTGGCGGTGGCCGGTACCTCCTTGTCCCTCCAGCACACGGGGTCCGAGGCCGGTGTGTGGCAGGTCATCCGCTTCCTGTGGCCCTTCCTTGTGCTCATCGCGGTCGGCTGCCTCATCGAGGCGGTTTTGGGCTCGCGGAAGCACGCCAAAGAGGCGCGGGCGCTTCCACAGCATGCGGCATGGACCCTGCAGGTTGGTCCGCACTCGATCGTGACCGCCGGCGTCCACGGACGACGCGAGTTCGCCTGGGATCAGATCCGGAGCGTCAGCATCGAGGAAATCGACGGTACGTCGCCCTATCGCTTCACCGGCGTCCACGTCCAGCTCGTCTCCAGTGCCGGTCGGCCGCGCAAGCTACCTCCCGCCGGATGGCCTCATCCCGAGTCGACGATCACCATCCGCGAGCAGGGGAAGGTCCCCATCTGCGTCCTCGGGCCCATGACGGGCCAGCAGCGCATAGCGCTGACCGAGGCCCTGGCCCGGCACGGCGGCGGGTAAGAGACCCCAACGAGGTGACGTCCTGGCAGCCGTAAGGGAGGGGGCGCGGCCCTGGACTTCAACCGGTGGTGATTCCTCCATCGCGGTGGAGACGACCGCGATGGAGGGCGAATGCGAGATCGGCGCCCCGGCGGCGACCTGGGGCTTCCCCTACGCCAGGAGATCGCCCCAGCCGTTCACGCTCAGCAGGTCCAGCCCGCCCTTGGCCTGGTGGATACGCCGGGTGCGGGTGCGCATCTCGGTGGGACCAGGTCCTGAGGCCACCGCGCGCCGCTGATGGCTTCGCGGCTCAGTCCGGAACTGAGTGATCGATCGCGTGAACCGCGAACCATCACCTCACGGGGGAGTCGCGCGCTGGACAGCCGGTGAGGACGCGCGCACTGCGTGAGCCCCCTGCGCAGGCGCTGCCGAGCTTTGGGCCGGTCACACCAATCATCCGGCCCCCGGCCCCTGCACACCGTCGGTCGTCCGATGGGCTCAAGCGGTGGGCACCACTGCCACCGGGCAGGGGGCGTGGTGCAGCAGGGCATGGTTCACCGAGCCGAGCTGAAGGCCGGGATGATCGTGCCTGCGCGCGCCCAGCACGAGGAGGTCGGCGCCGGCGGCTGCCCGCAGCAGACTGGCGGCAGCCCTGCCCTGCACGGCACGGCGCCGCACCCGCAGACCGCCGGTGGCCGTCCCGGGAAGCGGCACGGCACCCAGCAGGGTCTGGGCGCGGTCTGCCGCCGCGCCGGCGTCCATCACCACCGACATTCCCGACAGGTCCACCTCGGGGAGCCAGGCATGTACGAGTTCCAGCTCGGCGCGCCCAGCCACCGCTTCGTCGACCGCGAACTCGGCCGCTGCTGCCATAGCGTGGGCGCCCACCCCAAGGACCACCCGGCTGGGCCCGGTCTCGGCGGTCGGCGCGCGTTCGTCGCGAACCACCACGACGGGGTACGCGGCTCGAGCGGCCACGTGCAGGCTCACCGAGCCGAGCAGCAGCCCGGGGAATCCGCCGCGGCCACGGGTCCCCATCACCAGCAGCGGGGAGTAGCGCTGCAAACCCAGCAGAGCGGACACATCCTCGCCGGCGAGCAGTTCGGTATCCACCGCTATGCCGGGGCTGCGCTCGACAGCCCGCTCACCAGCAGAGTCCAGGATCTCCTGGATGGCCTTGCGCTCGGGCACGAGTTCGGCGTCGTCCTCGGTTTCCTGCTCGAAGCGCTCCCATACGCACGCGTGCACCAGCCTCAGCGGCACGCCCCGACGGTTGGCGTCGTCCACCGCCCAGTCCACGGCGCGCACACTCTCCGGCGAGCCGTCCACCGCCGCCACCACGCACGCGATGCTCATGATCTCCTCCACACCTCAAGCCGATCCCGGCCCTGCGCGCAACGACCGCACGGTCCGGTAGACGGGTGCGGAACGCACCTTTTGCCAGTCCACACGGGGTGTGCCGAACACGATAGGGCCGGTCGGTCCCGCTGTGCGGCCCGAGCGGCTCCGGCGGGCTCCGCACGTTCAGAACGTTCCTTCGCGTGGGCTGCGATCACGGCAGCCGGGACGCTCGACTCCACTGCCCTGAGACCGGCGGCCTGCCTCCTGCCCCGGAAGATCCGGGGCAGGGGGCTGCTCCCGGATCGCATCCGCGCCGCAGTGCCCCATCCCGGCGGAGTGGCACACGATCCGGTCTTGCGCGGTGCGTCCACACCAGGGCCAGGATCCGGTGCCGTCCCGGCCTCGCCCCCGTAAGCATCTCGCGGAGATCCGAGGGTCCGGCGAGTGCTGAGCCCTGCGCCCAGGCGGGCCGATCGGCCCCGTCCGGGGACGTGCGGCCCCTGTCCCGGGCGGGCCGGCGGCATGACGCTGCAGGACATCACGTTCTTCGCATCCCTGTGTTGGAGGCAACCCGTGTCTACCGCTATCGCCGTCGGGCTGGACGGTTCCGCTGCCAGCATGGCCAGCGCTCACTGGGCAGCGCGTGAAGCGTTACGAAAAGATCTGCCCGTACGGCTGGTCCATGTGTGGAACTGGCAACCACGTCGTGCGGAGGCACCGGCGGAGCGGGGCGCCAGACGCCGACGGGCTCAGCAGATCACCCGGGAGGCAGCGGTCCGGCTTCGAGGGGCGTATCCGTCGCTGAAGGTCGTCACCGACCAGATGGGTGGCCAACCCGGCGCGGTGCTGCCGGTCGTGGCGGAAGAAGCGGAACTCCTTGTGCTGGGGTCGCACAAAGTCCCTGGCCTGGCGGGCTTCCGGATCGGGTCGGCCGCGTTGGCCACGGCCGCTTGCGCCGAACGCCCGGTGATCGTCACCCGCGCCGGTCGGAGCAGGGAGATCGAACAGCCGGCGGCCGCCCCCGGAACCGGGTCGAAGGCCGCCCGGGTCCGCGATGTGGTGCTCGGACTCGACCTCGCACGAGCGTGCGAGGACCTTCTCGAATTCGCCTTCGCGACCGCGCTCGCACGCGCCGCGACGCTGCACGTGATCAACGGCCGTGCAGCGTCATCGCGCCCCCAGCCGGGTGAGCGCGCTCCTGGCCTCGAGCCCAGCACGCCGGCACCGCCTCGGACCCGGAGCCAGGACCTCACCGAAATGCTGCGCCCGTGGAAAGAGAAGTTCCCGGAGGTCGCCGTGGTGGAAGAGGCCGTACCCGAAGGACCGGTGGAGGGGCTCCTGGAGGCCGCCCACGGTGCCTCGCTGCTGATTGTCGGGCGGCGCGCCAGCCGCCTACCGTCGGGCTGGCGCCTGGGTCCCACGGCGCTGGCCATGTTGCACCACTGCGCTGCCCCGGTCGCCGTGGTGCCGTACACGTAGCTGCGCGGGTCGGATGCGGTCGAGACCTGCTACGCCCGGTCCCGCCAGGAGGCGGGACCGGCAGAACAGCGTGGCTGCGCGGGCCTGGTAGCCCGCGCAGCCACGTGCTGCGCTCCGGGACGGGGTGCGGTCGTCCAGCAGGCAAGGGTCGTCGACGGCGCTTGGACATCACCGCAGCCCCCGGTAGCGGTGCGGGGCGTGGTGGCCACCCCCTGCGCCGACCGACTTGGTAGGACAGCGCGGCGCGGAACATCCCACCTGGGGCGGTTCCCGAACAGGCCAGGGTGTTCCCCCTCGCGGTCGGCGCTGCCCGGGATGGGGGGCGTGATCGGGTCGCTGGACCTGTCGCTCGGCTCCGCGTCCCAACGCTGCCGGGTCCCGAACCGACCGTGGGGGCAGATGAAGCACAAGGTGAGCTGGTGGGGGTCAGGCGGGGGAGCCGTAGTAGGCCTGGCGCATGAGCTGTTGCATGTCGGCGAGCATCGGCATGCGGGGGTTGGCGGGGGCGCACTGGTCCTCGTAGGCGTTCATCGCCTGCTGGGGCAGGGCGTCGAGGAACGCCGTCTCGTCCACGCCCGCGGCTTTGAAGGACGGCGGGATGCCGACGGCGTCGCGCAGCCGCTCGACGGCGGTCGCGAGGGACTCGACGCCCTGCTCCGGAGTGGAGGCCGGCAGGCCGAGGGTTTGGGCGATGGCCTGGTAGCGCTCCGGGGCGATGTAGTGGCGGTACTTGGGCCAGGAGGTGACCTTCGCCGGGGCGCCGCCGTTGTAGCGGATGGCGTGCGGCAGCAGCAGCGCGTTGGTGCGGCCGTGCGCGACGCCGAAGGTCCCGCCCAGGGTGTGCGCCATCGCGTGGACCACGCCGAGGAATGCCGACCCGAATGCCATGCCGGCGATGGTGCCGGCGTTGTGCATCTTCTCCCGGGCGACCAGGTCGTGGGCGCCGTCGGTGACGGCGCGCTGCAGGTGGTCGAAGATCAGCCGGATGCCCTGCAGGGCCAGTCCATCGGTGAAGTCGTTGGCGTAGACCGAGACGTACGCCTCGATGCAGTGGGTCAGGGCATCGAATCCGGTGTCGGCGGTGACGGCCGGCGGTAGGTGGGTGGTGAGCGCCGGGTCGCAGATCGCGATGCTGGGGGTGAGGGCGTAGTCCGCCAGCGGATACTTCTGGCCGGTGGTGGTGTCGGTGATCACGGCGAAGGGTGTCACTTCGCTACCGGTTCCGGAGGTGGTCGGGATGCACACCAGTTGGGCCTTCGCGCCGAGGTCGGGGAAGGTGAAGGCACGCTTGCGGATGTCGAAGAACTTCTCCTTCAGGTCCGCGAAGTCGATGTCGGGGTGCTCGTACATCAGCCACATCACCTTGGCCGCGTCCATCGGTGATCCGCCGCCGAGCGCGATGATGGTGTCCGGCTGGAAGCCGTGCATCAGCTCGGCTCCCCGGGTGACGGTGTCGATGCTGGGGTTGGGTTCGACGGAGTCGATGACGCGGATCTCACACGGCGTCGTGCGCTGGTCGAGGATGCTGCGGACCCGCTGGAGATGGCCGATGTCGACCATGGTCCGGTCGGTGACGATGACGACCTTGCGGGCCCCGCGCATGTCGGCCAGATACGTGAGGGAGTTGCGCTCGAAGAAGATCCGCGAAGGGACCTTGAACCACTGCAGATTGGTGTTGCGGCGCCCGATCCGCTTGAGGTTCAGCAGGTGGAAGGCGGTGACGTTTCCCGCCACCGAGTTGTGGCCGTAGCTTCCGCAGCCCAGGGTGAGCGAGGGCAGAAAGGCGTTGTAGACGTCGCCGATGCCGCCTTGGGAGCTGGGGGCGTTCCAGATGATCCGGCAGGCTTTGACCGCGTGCCCGAACTCCTCGGCGAAGGCGGCGTCCTCGGTGTGGACGGCGGCGCTGTGGCCCAGCCCGTGGAACTCCACCATCGCCGCGGCGAGCCGCACCCCTTCCGGCCGGTCCGCGGCCCGTAGTACAGCCAAGACCGGGCAGAGCTTCTCGCGGGTCAGCGGCTCCCCGTCGCCGACGCAGGAGACCGGTGCGAGGATGATGGAGGTGTCCTGCGGGATCGTGAAGCCGGCTGCCTGCGCGATGTCGGCCGCGGACCGGCCGACGGCCGCGGCGTTCAACGCTGCACCTGCGCAGTCCCGGTCGGGACTGGTCCCGACCCCGAAGACATACTGCTCCAGCGCCGCCTTCTCCTGCGGGCTCGCGACATGGGCCTTGAGCGCGCGAAACTCCTCCAGCGCCGCCTCGTACACCGTGTCGTCGAGGATCACGGCCTGTTCGGAAGCGCAGATCATGCCGTTGTCGAAGGACTTGGACAGCACGATGTCGTTCACCGCGCGCTTGAGGTCCGCGCTCCGGTCGACGTACGCGGGGACGTTTCCGGCTCCGACCCCCAGCGCCGGCTTGCCGCACGAGTAGGCGGCCTTCACCATCGCGTTGCCGCCGGTCGCCAGGATCGTCGCCACACCGGGGTGGTGCATCAGCGCCGCTGTCGCCCGCGCCGAGGGCTCCTCGATCCACTGCACACACTGCGCGTGGGCACCGGCTCTGACGGCAGCGTCGCGCACGATCCGGGCCGCGGCCGCGGAGCAGCGCTGTGCGGCGGGATGGAAGGCGAACACGATCGGGTTTCGCGTTTTCAGCGCCATCAGGGCCTTGAAGATGGTCGTCGAGGTCGGGTTGGTCACCGGGGTGATCCCAGCGATGACCCCGACAGGCTCGGCGATCTCGACGATGCCGGTGATCTCGTCGCGGCGCACCACGCCGACGGTCTTCATGGCGGCCATCGAGTGGGTGACGTTCTCGCAGGCGAAGACGTTCTTGACGGCCTTGTCCTCGAAGACCCCCCGGCCGGTCTCCTCAATGGCCAGTGCCGCCAGCGCCGTGTGCGCGGCCAGGGCCGCCAAGGACGCCTTCTTGACGATGAGATCGACCTGCTCCTGAGTGAAATCCGCATACGCCTCCAGCGCCTTGAGCGCTCCATCGACCAGATCGTTCACCGGAAGGTCGACCTCCCGGCCGGCGGCCGGGGACGGCATCGTGTGCGGGTGTGCGTCAACGGGCATGGCACCGGTGTTCGGCTTCGACGGGGTCATGGGACGGCTCCCTGGAGCAGAGGTGGCGAACAACCGCGCTGGCAGCGGTCTGGGACTTCACGGGCGCTCTCAGCCTGCACCGCACCGTCTCGTCGTGCAGGTGGCCATTCGGCCCTCGTCCCAGGGTTGAAGGTCACCCGAGGGGGACCGATGGGGCCGAAGGGCCCCTCGGGCTGAGCTGCTCACCACAAGGCGGCACGGCTGGCGGCCGGTCCGAGCCGGTGCCTGCGGGTGAATTGGGTCGCCGAGCCGCTTCACCGCACTGGGCAAGGACGGCAGCCGTCTGTCGCAACCGGGCGCAACGGGACCTTCGGCCGGTGCGCCAGGGCCGGTTCGGCCCATGGTCGGCGGAGTGCGCGTGCGGGAGTCTGGCCATGGGAGACGTACGGGTGAAAGCGGGCCGTATGGATGAGCGTGTGCTGGTGCGTGGAGGTCCGGGGGACGGCCGCCGCGGCACGAGGTCCCGACCGCTCCCAGCAGTAGCGCGCGAGCAGTCAGACCCGGCCGCACAGACCGGTGTCCCGTGCCGACCCAGAGCGCCAGGACCGTCTGCGGGGGTCGGGTGAACACGGGTGATCAGTGATCGGGTGGCGAAGATTGTCGGGCTCCTGCAGTCCGGGCAGGGCCTTGAGGTCGGTTCGGATGTCGCGGTGGCGGCCGCCGAGGCGCTGCAAGTGGACGGCCTGTCGGTGTCGTTGACGACCAAAGGCGATCAAAGCGAGCTGATCTGGTGCTCCGGCGATGCAGCACGGTCTTTCGAGGACACGCAGTACATCGTGGGGGAGGGACCGGGGCCGGACGCCGTTCGCACGGGGGCGATGGTGTGGGTTCCGGACCTGGGCAAGGTGCGTGTCGAGCGCTGGCCGGCGCTGAGTCTCGAGGTGTCGAACCTGCAGATTCGCGCGGTCTACTGCTTTCCGCTCACGACCGGGGCGATCCGCGTCGGGGTTCTGACGGCGGTGCGCCGCGCCCCAGGATGGATGAGCGCCCAGCAGGCCGAAGACGCCCTGGTGTTGGCTGCGGCCCTGACCCTGCGGTACTTGAAGGGTGAGCCGCCCGCAGCACCCGGACCGGCTGTCACCGAAGGGGCCGATACCAGTAGCGAACCCGCCCTCCAACCGGAGTACCTGCCGCAGATACAGAACGGCGTCGTCCACCAGGCGACCGGCATGATCAGCGTGCAGCTCCTCCTGCCTGTGTCGAAGGCCCTCCTCCTGTTGCGCGCGCATGCCTATGGCAGCGGGCGGCCCCTGAACGATGTAGCGCAGGACATCGTGGACCGCCGACTTCGTCTGACCCCCATCCACGCAGGCAGTCCGCCGACCGCGCCGCCCGCCGCAGACGAGGACTGACCGCCATGACTCAGGCAGGGCATCGACCGACCAAGATCGGATCATGGTCTCGGAAGCGCGGTTCTTCAGGTGCCTGAACGCCGCTGGCGACGAAGCCCTGCCGCAGATGGCCCGGGATGGGCTGGTCGGGCCCCCTGGACTGGGCCCGACCGGCCCATGCGGTCGACTCCTTTTCGAGCCAGGATTCAGCTGACAGGCCATGAAGGGAGGATCAGCTCTGACCTGCGCTTTCAGACAGCAGCCGGAGTAATCGACGAAGGGATCGATCATGAAGGCATTCGTTTTCCACGGCCTGGGGCAATCCGCATGGGCAGACGTTCCGGATCCGGGCATTGTGGACGCCACCGACGCCATCGTCCGCGTCGATGCTGTCACGATCTGTGGTACAGACCTGCATATCCTCAAGGGCGATGTCCGGGACGTTGCACCGGGCACAGTCCTGGGCCACGAGGCCGTCGGCGAGGTCGTCGAGGTCGGCAGCGGGGTGGGTACAGTGCGCCCCGGTGACAGGGTGCTGGTCTCCTGTATCTCCGCGTGCGGCCGCTGCCGCTTCTGCCGGGAGGGTGCGTACGGGCAGTGCCGTGGAGGAGGCGGCTGGATCCTCGGCCACACGATCGACGGCACGCAGGCCGAGTACGTGCGGGTGCCGTTCGCGGACCTGTCCCTGCACCCGCTGCCGACCGCTGTCAGCAGCCAGGACGCCGTGCTGCTGGCCGACATCTACCCCACGGCGTACGAGGTGGGGGTCCTGAACGGGCGCGTGGGTCCGGGCGACACCGTCGCCGTGATCGGCGCCGGCCCCATCGGGCTGGCCGCGATCGCCACCGCTCAGCTGTTCTCCCCAGGCCGGATCATCGCCGTCGACCTCGCTCCGGCACGGCTGGAGGCAGCCAAAGTCATGGGTGCCGACACGGTGGTCCATGCCTCGGACAACCCCGAGCAGCTGGTAGCCGACCTCACCGACGGGCTCGGGGCCGATGCGGTCATCGAAGCGGTGGGCGTGCCCGCGAGCTTCGAGATGTGCATGCGCATGGTGCGGCCGGGCGGCCGGGTGGCCAACGTCGGCGTGCACGGCCAGCCCGCGACCCTGCACCTGGAGGATCTGTGGAGCAGGAACGTGACGATCCGCACCGGGCTGGTCGACACGTACTCCACCCCCACCTTGCTGCGGATGATGACGGCCGGGAGACTGCCGGCGTCGTCCCTCGTGACGCACACCTTTGAACTCCACCAGATGGAGGAGGCGTATGAGGTCTTCTCCCGGGCCGGTCACACCGGTGCGCTGAAGGTTGTCCTGCGGGGGAAGTACCACGAGACAGCCGCCCTCAGCGTGGTGTGAAGGTTCGAGGGCAGGAGATGGGCGTAGCTGCGGCCGTCGTGTCGGAGCGGGCGCGGTGGCGGGTCACGTCAACGGCAAGGTGAACCATACGGTCTTGCCCTGGTCGGTGGGCCGGACCCCCCAGTCGGTGGCCAGGGCTTCGACCAGCAGGAGACCTCGCCCCGACTCGTCCCCCATTTCCGCGTGCCGGAGATAGGGGATGTGGGTGCTGCTGTCGGTGACTTCGACAGTCACCTCCAGTGCGGTGCGGTGCAATCGCAGGCCGAGGGCCCCGCGCGGGTGGCTGTGGCGGACCGCGTTGGTGAGCACCTCTGAGGTCAGCAGGCATGCCGACTCCGCCACCTGCGAACAGCCCCAACGGCTCAGCGTGGCCATGACGAATCGGCGGCCGGCGGAGACCGAGACCGGCTTGGCCGGGACGTTTGTCGAGGCCGCGGCGACCGGCGCCGCCGGGATGCGGGCCAAGAGCAGCGTCACGTCGTCGGCGTGTCCGTCGGCGTCCGGCCGGAGCGCTGCCAGGACCCGGTCCGAGACCTCTTCCAAATCCGCTCCGGACCGGAACGCGGAGGTGAGCTCCTCGGCGAGAAGATGCAGCTGCACGTCGATGTCCGAGCGCGGTGTTTCGACGAGGCCGTCGGTGTAGAGCACGAGCGTGGACCCGGCCGTGATGGGAATGCACGCCTGCTGGTAGGGGATGCCGCCGACCCCGAGCGGGACGCAGACAGGTGCGGGCAGATGCCCGGCGGAGCCGTCGGGATGCACCAGCAGGACCGGCAGATGACCGGCCGAGCAGATGGTCACCTCACCGGCGTCCGGATCCACCACCAGGTAGCAGCAGGTGACGAGTTGGTCGGGCAGGTCCGCCACGAACGCATCCAGGGCCTTCATCAGCTGCCGAGGCGCGATCCCGGTTTTGGCGAGCGCGCGGGCGGCGGAGCGCAGTTGTCCCATGACGGCGGCGGCCTCCAGGCCACGTCCCATGACATCACCGATGAGCACGCCCACCTGGCCGCCGCCGAGCGGTATGAGATCGAACCAGTCGCCGCCGACCCCAGCCCCCTGGGTCGCCGGGAAGTACCGGCTCGCCACCTGCATCTCGGGAAGGTCGGGAGGAGATCCCATCAGACTGTGCTGGAGTGTCAGCGCGATGTGGCGCTGCTGTCGATAGAGCTCGGTGAGCTCCTCCTGGGCCCGCTTGCGATCCGCGATGTCCCGGACGATCGAGCAGGCGCCGACGATGGCGCCGTCACGTCCCTTGATCGGCCACAGGGTGACGTCGACGTCGAGCAGGACTCCTGACTCGGTGACACGGAACATCTCGAAGTGCTCGACGCGCTCGCCCCGGCCGAGCCGTTCCAGGAGGCTGGTGATCTCGTCCTTGCACTCGGGTGGGGCGAGCATGGCGATGGACCGGCCGATCGCGTCCTCCGCGGCGTAACCGTAGAGACGCTGGGCCGCGGCGTTCCAGTAGGTGATCGTGCCGTCCAGGGTTTTGGCGAGGATCGCGTCCTGGGACGACTCGACGAGGACCGCGAGTTCGTTGATGCGTTCCTCGGCGGCCTTGCGCTCGCTGACGTCCCGGACGGCGGCCGATACCAGCAGCCCGTCCGACGTCTGGAGGGGGCTGAGGCTGATTTCCACAGGGAATTCCCGGCCGTCCTTGCGGCGTCCGTACAATTCGAGCCCGGCACCCATGGGGCGCACCTGTTGATTCGCGGCGTAGCGGTGACGGTGCGTGGGGTGATTGCCGTGGAATCGTTCGGGGACCAGGATCTCCACCGGGTGCCCGAGGAGCTCGCTGCGCGCGTAACCGAACATCGACTCCGTCTGGGCGTTCACCAGTCTGATCGTTCCGGAGTCCTCGATGATGACCATGGCGTCGGGGGCGGATTCCAGTAGCGCGCGGAACATGACTTCGGCCGGACTTCCGCCATGTACCGACGTCGGCATCCTGACCTCTTTCTCTTGCCCGCACAGGTTGTACAGGATTTAACGAACGATAGCCTTCTTGTTTCACGCCCATTTGAGACGACCGAACATGACCTTGGATGGCTGAATTTGTTCATTTGCCGTGGGGCGTGCTGTTCCGGTGGGCAGACACCTCAATCGGGTCAAGCGGGGGAGTCGAAGTACCCAGTTCGGATGTAGGCGACGAGCGTGTGCTGGGTCGTTCGGTCATGGCGATGTCCTCCTCGGGCAGAATGCGCGGCCCGGGCGGCGCACTTCGGTGCCGGCGAAGCGGCGGGTGGTCCGCAGGCCGAGATCGGCGACGACCTTCAGCATGAGGTGGTTCTCCGCGGGGGCGTCGGCGGTGAAGGACGTGATGCCGTCCTGCCGGGCCGCGTGCACCAGGTGTTCCAGCAGCAGGGTGCCCGCCCCGCAGTGGTGGAAGGCGTCGGCGACCGCGAGCGCGATCTCGGCGGAGGCGGCGTCGGCGCCGCTCTCGTACTCGGCGACCCCCACGACCTCGCCGTCGCAACGGGCGATCAGTGCGTGGTGGCCGCGCCGGGGGCCGGAGCAGGGCCGATCGGCGGCCTGCGGTCCTGACCGCCGGCTCACACCGAAGAAGCGCAGCCGCTGGTTCTCCGACGACATCCCCTCGTACCACCGCAGCACCGGGGTGCGTCCGGCGGGGCGGATCTCGACCGTCCGGCCGTCGCTGAGCGGTGCGTGGATCGTCGCGGCGCGGTGCGCGGTGGGCGTCATGACGGACCTTTCCCGCCCGAGGGGTTCGGAGTCCCACGATCCGGGCTGGCCAGGGGCGGTCCACAGGCGCTGAGCGGGCCTGGTCGGGCCGTTCAGCCCCTGTGTTCCCGCCCGCCAGGAACCGGGGCCGATCGTCCGTCACCAGGGCCGAACCGCCCCTGGTTCGTGCGGTGCTGCCAATGCGACGGTTCCTGCCAGGGGCGGCGTTTCGCGGTCACCGGATACCGATGAGGAGACACGCCATGCCGCAGATGATCGGGATGGACACCCAGCCTGTGACCGATCCGTGGCGAGGATTCTCGGGTCGTGGCTGGCAGCGGCGGATCGACGTGCGGGCCTGCATCCAGGACAACTACACGCCCTACGAGGGCGACGCCGCGTTCCTGGCCGGCCCGACGGAACGCACCCGCACGGTGTGGGAGACGGTGTCCGACCTGCGCGCCGAGGAGCGCCGAAAGGGCATTTTGGACGTTGATGCCGCCACCCCGTCCACGATTACCGCGCGGGCCCGGGTGGATCGACCAGGAGCGCGAGCTCATCGTGGGTCGGCGGACGGACGTCCCGCTCAAGCGCGCGATCGCCCCCAACGGCGTTCTGCGGAGAGCGGGCTGCGCGCCTACGGCTTCGAGCCCGACCCGTTCGTCTCCCGGGTCTTCGGCACCTCCCGCAAGACCCACAACCAGGGTGTCTTCGACGCTTCCATGGAGCACCCGGGAGGCGTATCCGGCGCGGACCGTCCGGGCCTCCGGCTCCGCGGTCACCTTCGTCCGGCGCACGCGCTGGTTCCCGGCCGAACCGACGACGAGGCGGCCGTCGACGGCCTGGCCGCCTTCGCCGCCGGGTGGGCACCGTCGAATGCGTCGACGTCCTGCCGTTCCACAAGCTCGGCACCGCCAAGTACGAGGCCCTGGGCATCCCGTTCCTGCTCCGCGCCGACTCGACACCGTCCTCCGAGGTGGCCGACCGGGTGCGGGGTCAGTTTCGGAGCCACGGCCTGCGCATGGTCGAGAGCCGTGCGGCAGGACGGCGAAGTCCCCTTTCACGAGACTCAAGGAGGAGAGATCATGACTGCTCAACGTGTGGTCGTCGGGGTTGACGGCTCCATCGTCTCCATGCGAGCGCTGGATGAGGCAGCGGCAGAGGCCGTACGGCAGGGAACGGACCTGGAGATCGTTTTCGCCGTCAGCGACATCGATGAGGCCGGACCAACCCTGAAGTCCGCTGCCGCGCGGGTGGGGCAGCGGCATCCGGACTTGTCGGTCAGGGCCATACCGGTGGTCGGCGACGCAGTCGAGGTCCTGGTGCGCCGAGGCCGCGACGCTGCTCTGACTGTCGTCGGGACCCGCGGGTTGCCAGGTTTCGCAGGCCTGCTGCTCGGATCGGTGAGCCTGCGGATGGCAGCACGCACGGTGAGCCCGCTGCTGGTCGTGCGGGGCGATCAGGTGTCACGCTCAGGCGGTATGGGCCCCGGGAGCGACGTGCTGCTGGGCATCGAGAGCGACGACGACACCGACGCGGCAGCCTACGCCTTCGCCGAGGCCGAACGCCGCGCATCACCGCTGCGAGTCGTGCATGCCTGGACCTACCGGCACCTGGCACCGGCCGGCCTTGAACCCCTCCCCACCCGGCGCGTGCAGGAGGACATCGACCGTCGTTCACGGAACGAGACCGCTGTGCCGCAACGCGCCGTGGCCGCGCTGCGGGATTGGTACCCGGGTGTTCCGGTACTGACCAGTGCGGTTCGCTCCGGCCCGGCACACGCACTGCTGCAGGCTACGTGCAACGCCGCTGTCATCGTGGTGGCCGCTCACCGACGCCCAGTCCGTCTGGGACCCCAACTGGGGCCCGTCACCACGGCTCTACTGCACCATGCGCACTGTCCTGTGGTTATCGTTCCCACGGGGCCAGACCGCGCATCGCGGGTTACTGCTTCGACAGCTCGATAGCGGTGGGGCCCTCCCGGCAAACTACGACCCTGCCGATCGGTGCGTGGACACGGCCCGTCGTCTTGGCATTGGCCTGTGCCGGATAGAACACAGGTTCCTCGGGGAACGGCGCCCGCTGGTCGAGGCGATGATCCTGGCCCGTACGGACGCCGAGCGCGAGACCGTCCTGGCAGCGCTGCTGCCGCTCCAGCGGGCCGGCTTCACCGGAATCCTGGTCGCCATGGACGGCCTGCCGGTCATCATTCGGCTGCTCGTCCCGCCGCTGCACGAGCTCCTGCCCGACCACACCGAACTCGCTGTCCGCATCGCCCGCATCGTATCGGCAGGTGACACCCCGGACGACCGGGACGTGCGGCTGCTGGCGGCTGTCGAGCGCACCCATGAGGAGAACCCGGCGCTGGGCCCGCGTGGCGTATGTCTGGGCCTGGTGGTGCCCGGGCTGGTCGCCATGCAGGTACGGGCCGTCGGTGAGGCGGTCGCCGAGCGCAAGCGTGCCGGAGGGGACCCGCAAGCGGAGATCACCGTCCCGCTCACCGCCATGGTGGAGGAGCTCCGCATTATCCGGGACGCGGTGGAACATGTCCTGGCCGCGGCGTCCGAAGAGACCGGTACGGATGTGCAGTGTCCCATCGGTACCATGGTCGAGTTGCCTCGCGCAGCGCTCACGGCCGGCCGGATCGCGGAGGCGGCGGAGTTCTTCTCCTTGGCACCAACGACCTGACCCAGACCACCTGGGGCTTCTCCCGCGACGACGTCGAGGCAGCCTTCTTCTCCACCTACCTCGACAGGGGAATCTTCCCGACCTCACCGTTCGAGACCCTCGACCGTGACGGGGTGGGCCGCCTGGTCAAGATCGCCGTGGTAGAGGGCCGCGCTGCTCGCCCCGGCCTGAGAGTGGGCGTCTGCGGCGACTCGGTCACCCAGCTGCACGCAAGGCTGCGGTTCCGGTTGGTGGTTCAGCAGGCCGCGGGCGTGCTGGCCAGCCGCGACCGGATTGCGGTCGCTGACGCCCAGGCCGTACTGGGCGCCCGGCCCCGCCGCCATCGCCCGCTGCTGGAGGTGGCCGCCCATGTCGTGGCACACCAGGCCCTGCCGGTCGCCGATCAGGGCCAGCACGAGCCCAGAGCCGCTACCGGGGATGCCGCCGCGTCCCCTGACCAGCCGCGCTGAGTTCCATGGAGGTGCTGCACGCGCCGTGCTTGCGGCAGCCAGGGCACGCATTTCGCCGCGCACACCATGCTGGTGGCATGGCCCCAGGTGACCGTCGCTGAGGCAGCAGCGGCGCCGTAAGGGTGCCCCCAGCTAATGGGTCGCGGCCCCAGCCGTCGTCCATCAGCTGATGGACCGTCTGCTCGCCTCGAAAGACGTGCTGCCAGCGCGGCAGATCGGCCCGGTGCACGAAGGAGGTCGGGGCGTGTTGGCCTGGCGGGTGCCGACCTCTCGGCGGCGTGGTCGGAGACCAGGGCGGCGACGGGCGCGTAGGTGGCGTCGACGACCTCGCGGCGCTTGAGGTAGCGCTGGAGGGTTCGCCACTGCTGGTGTTCGGCGTTGGCGTGCTCGACGTGGAGGCGCTCCGAGGACTGCTGATGGCGGGCCGCGTCCCTGGCGGCGATGTCTGTCGGCTTGGCGCCCTTCTGCGCGGTGAGCCGGGGGGGGTAGGCCTGGTCGAGAACTGCTCCGCCAGGCCGCGGTAGCCTGGGTCGACCGTGGCTCGGATCTGGGGCGCACGGTTCGAACACGTCGCAGTTCTCCTTGGTCTGCAGGGCTGTTTGGTCGCTCGTTCGCTCGGGGTCGTCGGGCCCGGATTGCCGTGCCGTCCAGCCGCAGCTCGCCGTCCTCGACGCCGCATAGGCGCAGCCATCCGCGAAAGGGGCAAGCCCCAGGTCGCCGGGGGTCGTTGGTGCACCCCGCCGTCACGAGAGCGACGACGGGGTGCAGTGCACGGCCCCGGCACCGTCGGCGAGAGCCACGGACGAACGGACCAGGCCGTTCGCGGCTGCTGCGCGTCAGGGGCCTGCGTGCCAGGTCCCAGAAGGGGGAGCGGTCGGCTACTTGGCCAGGAAGGCCAGCAGGGCCTGGGTGACTTCGTGGGCGTGAGTCCACAGCAGCCCGTGGGGGGCGCCGTCGATGACGACGTAGTCGGCCTGCGGCAGCGCCTGGTGGAAGCGTGCCCCGGTGGCTTCGATGGGCAGGATGCGGTCGGCGGTGCCGTGCAGGATCAGGGCCGGGACGTCGATCTTGGGCAGGTCGGCGCGGAAGTCGGTTGACCAGGTGGCGACGCAGGCCAAGGAGGCGTACGCGGAGGCGGCGGCGGCGACGTTCCAGCTGTGGCGCACCGCTTCTTCGCTGATGCGGGTGCCGAGGTTCTCGTCGAGGTTGTAGAAGTCCTGGTAGAACGCGGTGAAGTAGGCGTAGCGGTCGGCGGTGACGGCGTCTTCGATGGTGGTGAAGATGGTGCCGTCGACGCCGCCGGGGTTGTCGTCGGTCTGCAGGAGGAACGGTTCGAGGGAGGCGAGGAAGGCGGCCTTGGCGATCCGAGCGGAGCCGTAGGTGCCCAGGTAGCGGCCGACCTCGCCGGTGCCCATGGAGAAGCCGACCAGGACGGCGTCGTGCAGATCGAGGGTCTCGAGGACCGTGTTGAGATCGGCGGCGAAGGTGTCGTAGTCGTAACCGGTGGTGGGCTGGCTCGAACGGCCGAACCCGCGCCGGTCGTAGGTGATCACGCGGTAGCCGGCCGACAGCAGAGCTGCGGACTGCTTCTCCCAGGAGTGGCCGTCGAGCGGGTAGCCATGGATCAGGACGACCGGCTGTCCGGTGCCGTGGTCCTCGTAGTACAGCTCGATGTCGGTCGAGTTTTCCTGGCCGACGGTGATGAACGCCATGAGGGGTGCTGCCTTTCGGGGTGAGGTGCGGGGGTGGTGCGGTGTCCTGGCGGACACGGGTGGGGTGACCGGCGGTGAGCCGGCTGGGAAGGGCAGTCGGCTCGGTCAGCGGACGGTGCGGGCCGCCTGCTCCACGATGCGGGTCACGGCCTCGGGACGGGAGACGGACACGGCGTGCGACGCGTTGATGGTCGTGATGTGCGCCTTGGCGCGAGCCGACATGAAGCGCTGGCTGGCCACGGGGATGTTGAGGTCCTCGGTGGTGATCAGCGACCAGGAGGGGATCGTCTTCCAGGCGGCCTGCGTCGACTTCTCCTCCAGCGCGGCGGCGGCGACCGGCCGCTGCCCGGTCGCCATGAGCCGGGCCTTGTCGGCCGGCACGTCTGCGGCGAACTGGTGGCGGAACTTCTCCGGCTGGATGTAGACGTCCGCGCCCCGGCTCCCGTCGGGCAGCGTGTAGTCGACGGACTCAATTGCCTGGCCGAGGGTGCTGCCGGGGAATTTGTTCGTCAGTCCGAGGGAGCTCTCGCCCGTGTCGGGCAGGAACGCGGCGATGTAGACGAGCGCTTTCACCTTGTTCTCCAGGCCAGCCGCGGCCTGACTGATGACGGTGCCGCCGTAGGAGTGACCGACCAGGACCACCGGTCCGTCGATGTGGTTGACGACGCTGCGCAGGTAAGCGGCGTCGGTCGCGGGACCGCGCAGCGGGTTGGCGGCGGATACCACCGGGTATCCCGCACGCTGCAGCCGGGCGACGACCCCGTCCCAGCTCGCGGCGTCAGCGAACGCTCCGTGCTCCAGCACGATCGTCGGACGGTGCGGGGCGTGCGGCGATGCCGCGGCCGCGCCGGGCAAGGTGGCCGCCGCCACGGACAACCCTACGGTCGCGGCGACACCGAGCAGGGCAACGCGGCGGTTCGGACGGGTCAGGGGGGTGATGCGCATCGGTGATGTTCCTTCGTGGTGTGGCGGTCGGCCCGGGGCGGGCCGTACCGGTGAAGGGGCGGGTGCGTTCGCGGGGCGACGCACCGCTTCGCTCCCATAACTTGGCGAGGTGGGATGCGGTCCGTCCGCGCCACGTGGTCGTCGGCGCGGAGGGCACGGAGGGAGCGACGCGCGACAGCGGGCCGGAGTGTGCCGGCCGGGCTGCGGTCGAGCGGGCCTGGGAGCGAGGACCCGACCCCGGCTGCCGGGGCGAAGCGCCTTCCTCCTGCTTCTACGCTGGGAGGCCAGGATCGGTTCACCCCAAGGTCGGGGTGTTCGTTCGCGGGTACCGAACCGGGCCGCGTGCAGCCCAGCGATCGGCCGTGGTCCGAGGGGATCGAACCCCCGGTGGGCGGTCTGCCGCGGCTCTCCAGGGCGAGGCGGGGTCGTGTGCCTCAGGCGGTGGAGGCGAGGACGGCGTAGACCTGCTGGAGGTAGTGGTGGGTCCGCTCCGAGCCGAGGAGACCGTCGCCCAACCGGTTCATCGTGTAGGAGAACGTGACGCGTCGATCGAGGTCCATCAGGACGATCGAGCCGCCGTGGCCGACCCAGAAGCAGACACGCCCGGTGGGCATGTGCGGCATCGTCCTCGCGTCGGCGAGCGCATATCCGACGCCCCAGCGCACGGGAACGCCCAGGAACAGATCGACGCCGTCCGCCTGCACGTCGAGGATCTTGTCCACCGTATCCGCGGAAAGGAGCCGGCGGCCGTTCACCTCGCCATGACGTGAGATCACGGAGAGGGCCCGGGCCAGGCCGCGGGCGTTGCCGTGTCCGTTGAGGGCTCCGAGTTCGGCACGGCGCCACTGCGGGGTGTCGACGTGCTCGTCGCGGGCGGGGCTCCCCAGCAGCGTCCTGGTGAAGATCGCCTCGGGGTCGAGGGTGGCCGGCAGGGCGGGCAGCTTCGACGGGGCGATCAGCTCGGCGATGCGCGGCCAGTCGGCGGGGCGCGCCCCGATCTGGACGTCGGCCTGCGACGGCTTGGCGATCTCGGTGTCGACGAACTCGGTCAGGGTCCGGCCGCTGACTCGCCGGACCAGCTCCCCGATCAGCTGCCCTTGCGTCTGCAGGTGGTAGCCCGAGGCGCTGCCCGGCTCCCACCAGGGGGCCTGCCCGGCCAGCCGGGCGCTGGCGGTCGGCCAGTCGTACAGGTCGTCCATGGTGAAGGGCTGCTGCCAGCCGGAGAGCCCTGAGGTGTGGCCCAGGATGTGCCGCACCTCGATGTCCTGCTTGCCCTGGGCGGCGAATTCGGGCCAGTAGTGCGCGACCGGGCGGTGGAGATCCAGCGCGCCCCGGTCGACGAGGAGGAGGGCGGCCAGGCTGCTGAGGGTCTTGGTGGTCGACCACAGGTTGACCACGGTGTCCTGGCCCCATGGCACCCGGTACGCCGCGTCGGCGTGCCCGCCCCACATGTCGACTTCCATGACGCCGTCGACATCGACGGCGATCGAGGCCCCCAGTTCCTCGCCGGACTCCAGGCGTGCGGCCAAGGCCGCGCGGACCGGTTCGAACCGGGCGGTGCACGTTCCTTCGACGATGACCATGTTGCTTCCCCACTGTGGATGATGATCGTTCGCTCCCACAACGGCAGGAAGGCCCTCGCGGTTCATGCTTCGTCCCAGGTCAGGGGAGCTTGGGGGAGTGCCTGCGCGGCGAAGGGGCCTTCAGGGTGCGGGCACGCAGCTGCGCCCCGCCCCGGCGCCCGGGTATCCGGGCACGGAAGCAGCCGAGCGGGGCAGCGTCGGCGTTGCGGTCCCGGCGCCGCGCGCACAGCGTCCCCTCGCCGCGGCGCCCGGCACCCGATGACGGGGTCCGGGCGCCCGGGGGCCTGCTGATAATGTCGTGTCCGATATACGGAGAGCAGACGACGGGGTCCTCGCCGCGTAGACCACCTGCGCCGTTCCTCGCCGCGGTCGGCAGGGCACCGGGACGAGGATCGCGCAGGCGACCGGGTAGGTCGGGTGGCGCCGTCGAGCGGGATTCCAGGTGAGTGCGGTGACAGCTGTGGGACAGGGCCTCGACTTCGGGCTGCTGGGTCCGCTGGTGGTACGGCGGGCGGACACGGTCCTCGATCCGGGTCGGCGCAGGCAGCGACTGCTGGTGATCCGGCTGCTGCTCGCCGACGGCCGGGCGGTCGCTCCGCAGGCACTGTGCGAGGATCTCTGGCCGCAGCAGCAGGGGCGTGCGGCGGACGGGGCGATGAGCTCGCTGCACGCCCACATCAGCAAGGTCCGCGCGGTGCTGGAACCGCGACATCTGCGCCGACAGGGCACGTTCGAGGTACTGGTCACCGAGCCCCTGGGCTACGCCTTGCGCGTGCCGCCCGAAAGCCGTGACACCGTACGCTTCGAGCGGGCCCTTGCCCAGGCGCAGCGGCTGATGGACCAAGGCCGGCCCGAGCAGGTCGTGGAAGAGGCCCAGCGGGCCTTGGAGATGTGGCGCGGCACCGCGTTCGCCGATGCCGCACACCACCTGTTCGTCGCCAGTGAGGCGGCACGCCTGGACGAGCTGCGGCAGACCACCCGCGAGATGCGGGCCACCGCGCTGCTCCTGGGAGGTCGGATCACCGAAGCCCTGGACGCGGCGCAGGAGATGACCACGCGCCATCCCCTGCGGGAAACCGGTTGGGCCCTGCGGCTGCGCGCCCTGTACCTCGCCGGCCGCCATCCCGAAGCGCTGCAGTGCTATGCCGACCTGCGCCAGTACCTCGCCGACGAACTCGGCCTCGAACCCGGCCCACCCCTGCGCGCCCTGCACCACGGCATCCTCCACCATGACCTGCCACCGCTGCGCACGGCCGCTGAGGTGCACCGATTCGGTGCAGCGCCCGGTGCCGCCCCGGTCGGGCCGGCCGGGTCCGGGGCGCCGGGCGGGGGAGTGCGGGCCGTGCCCGCCGGGCGGAACGCCGATGCACCGGCCGAGGCGGCGGATCGGCCCGGCCCGGGGAGCGGTGCCGGACCCGATGACGAGACCACGCCGCCGGTGGCACGTCCGGCCCAACTGCCCCGCGACCTTGCGGCGTTCGCGGGGCGGACGGCCGAAGGTGCGCGGCTGTCGGCCGTGAGCGGCGCACCGGACGGAGCCGAGCCGACCGCTCTGCCCACCGTCGTCATCAGTGGTGCTCCCGGAGTGGGCAAGACCACCTTCGCCGTCCACCACGCCCACCGCATCGCCTCCTCATTCCCCGACGGGCAGCTCTTCGTCAACCTGTGCGGGTTCCACCCCGACGCACCCGCCGTCGATCCCGGCACCGCCCTGCACGGATTCCTTGTCGCCCTCGGCGTTCCGGCCCAGCGCATCCCCGAGGAGACCGCGGGGCGCAGCACGCTCTTCCGCAGCCTCCTCGCCGGCCGGCAGGTCCTGCTCGTCCTGGACAACGCCCGCGACGAGCAGCAGGTCCGCCCCCTGCTCCCCGCAGGCGACGGCTGCCTGACTCTCATCACCAGCCGCAACCGGCTTCCCGGCCTGCTCGCCACCGACGGGGCCAAAGCCCTCACGCTGTCGCTGCCCTCGCCGGCCGAGGCCCATCAGGCCCTCGAGCAACGCCTGGGCCCCGAGCGACTGGCCGCCGAACCCACCGCCGCAGCCGACATCATCCGGCTGTGCGGACGGCTGCCCCTGGCGATAGCCATCGTGGCCGCCCGCGCTGAGATCGACCCGTCCTTTCCCCTGCGCGCCCTCGCCGACGACCTGCAACAGGTCCAGGGCGGCCTCGACGCCTTCACCGGCTCCGACGCCACCACCGACGTCCGTGCCGTGTTCTCGTGGTCCTACCGGTCCCTGGACGACTGCAGTGCCCGGCTCTTCCGCCTCCTGGCCCTGCACGCCGGCCCCCACATCACGGCCCCAGCCGCTGCGAGCCTGGCCGGCATCCCCCTTTCCCGTGCCCGCCGCGCCCTCGCCGAGCTGGCCGGTTCCTGCCTCGTGGAACAACCGCTGCCCGGCCGGTACAGCCTGCACGACCTGCTGCGCTGCTACGCCACCGAGCTCACCCAGGCGCACGACGCCGCCCCGGAACGCCGCGAGGCCACCCTCCGCGTGCTGGACCACTACTTGTTCACCGCCTACGCAGCCAATCAACTGCTCAAGCAGGACATATCCTCCGATCTCGACCTGGGGGCGCCCCGCCCAGGCGTCACACCGGAACACCACACCGGCATCGGCCAGGCGACCAGGTGGTTCAGCGCCGAACACCGGGTGCTGTCCGGCCTGCTCCGCACCGCCGTGAGCCAGGGGCTGGACCACCACAGCAGCGGGCTGGCCTGGTCGCTGAAGGAATACCTGCACCGCCAGGAGTTCTGGCCCGAAGCCCTCACCGCACTGGCCCCGGCCCTTGCCGTCGCCCGCCGCCAGGGCGACCGTCTCGAAGAGGGCCGCTGCCTGCGCCACCTCGGCCACCTCCACGGCTATCTGGGCCATCAGGACGAAGCGCTGCATCACCTGCGACGCGCCACCGCGCTCTTCGAGCAGCTCGGCGCCACCGGTGAACAGGCCCGAACCCACTACGTCACCGCGTGCGTGCTGTTCTTGTGCGGCCGCACCCAGGAGGCCGTGACGTTCTCCGAGCGGGGTCTGGAGCTGTCCCGGCAGACCGGTGAGGAGTTGTGGCTGGCCGAGTGCCTGCTCGAACTCGCCTGGTTCCACTCCAACCTGGGGCAGCTCGAGAAGAGCCTGCTGTACAGCGAAGAGGGCATCGCATTGTTCCAGCGCCTGGAGGCGCCGTGGCAGCTGGCCCAGGGGTGGGACATCTTGGGGTACAACCTCCGCCTGCTCGGCCGCTACGAACAATCGCTGGCCACCTACGAGCGGGCGAGGCGGGCGTTCGAGGAGCTGGGCGACCACAGGAACGCCATTGGCTCACTGATGCGGCTGGGCGACGCGCGGCTGGCCTCGGGCGATCGGGACGGCGCACGAGCGGACTGGGCCCGCGCTCTGGAGGACGCCGACGAGCGAGCCATGCGCCACAGCGCCCAGCAGGTCCGCGACCGGCTCACGGCCTTGGACCTGGATGCTGACCCCACACCCACCGTGCCGGAGCGAGCGGTCGGGAGCCATCGGCTCCCGGCCCCGCGCCACGGTGGTGCCGCGCGCGCGGAGTCCGACACGAGTCAGGGCGCGCGACGCTGACGGCGGCCATCTCGCGGCGCGGGGCCTCACCTCTGGGCTCCCGATCGCACGACCGGTGCGTTGTAGCGGGTCCGGGGCAAACGAGCCGGGATCGGGTCAACCCGGTGGTGCGCAGCGTTCGTACGTCCGGCGCTCCACGGGTGTGACAGCCCCATGCGGTCGCTGCCGCCCTCGTGCCGAAACGTACCGATGCTGCGGTGGGCCCGGTCTCGAACCGAGGTCGCACGGCCGTGACATGGGCCCCGGCAGGGGGCGTGCGGGCTCGAAACGAAGCGGCCCTCGAAAGTGCTGTGCTGCTAGCCGCAGAAGGGGCCCGAAGGGCACATATTGGTGCGAGGCTGCGCCGCCAGGGCGCGGGCCGGCACTGCTGGCCAGCCCGTGAAGCGATCACAGAAGTTCCCTTTCGTTGCGGCACCGGCGGCAGTACCGGCACCTCGGAGGCAGGAGCACTTCCGCGGAGGGCACGACGGAGCGCGCTGGTCGTGGAACCGCGGGCCCTGATCTGCGAGCCGGCCCTCCCCCCTGAGAACGCCTGGATCAGGGCGGCGGTTCACCCTGCGCCGTAGAAGGGAGCAGCGGCGCACGGAGCCGGCCCGACCTCAGGACACCCATGGCGGGGCGAGCTGTGGCGGGCGGGTCCCCGGGGCGCCCCGGCCGGCGAGCCGTACAGGCCGGCTCGCCGCGCGGGGCCGAGCACGGGCCGGATACGCGAGGGCGGACCGGTGCCACCGGGCGAGGCAGGCGTACGCCTTCGTAACGGATGGCGCGACGCGAGGACGTCCGCTGCGCAGGAGATCCGGGGACCTGACCCAGGCCGAGGGCGGACAGTGCCGCGAGGCACGACAAGAAGACGACAAGGTTGGGTCAAGGGGCCCCCACGAGTGTTGAGCCACTCGCCCGCCCAGGGCGAGCACGCCACAGAACACTTGACCAGGAACGGGCTCCACCATGAACGGGATCAGAGAAGCAGGGACCACCCCCCTCGCTCCGGCTCGGGCGCAGGCCCGGCGCGTCGCGTCGGACGTCGATTGCACTGCCTTTGTCCGCGACGTCTACGACCAGCACGGGCCCCCGCTCGTCCGCTATGCCACGCGGCTGCTGGACGGTGATTGGCACAAGGCGGAGGACATCCTTCAGGAGACCGCGGCCCGCGCCTGGAAGCACGCCGGATTCCTGGACGCCCGGGAGGACCACATCCGACCGTGGCTGTTCACCGTGGCGAGAAATCTCGTCATCGACCACCACCGGGCCCGGCAGATCCGCCCGCTGGAGCTCATGCCGGTCGAGGACCTGGACGCCTCCTGGGACAGTACAGAATCCACGATCACCACTCACGTGGTGCGCAAGGCCCTGCGGGAGCTGAACGAGCAACAGCAGACCGTCATCCGCCTCATGTACTACCTGGAGTGGAGCGTGGCCCAGGCGGCCGATCATCTCGGCGTCCCGCCGGGCACCGTGAAGAGCCGCGCCTTCTACGCGGTGCGGGCACTGCGCAAGGCGCTGG
The DNA here is from genome assembly GCF_040636125.1 of Streptomyces sp. NPDC006733. NCBI lineage: Bacteria > Bacillati > Actinomycetota > Actinomycetes > Kitasatosporales > Streptomycetaceae > Streptomyces > Streptomyces sp. NPDC006733. Next base: position 49,600 of record NZ_JBEYJD010000014.1, read on the forward strand.
AGAAACAGGGCCTCCGCGCAAGCTAGCCCTGGCACCGGTGGGTTGGCGGTGTCCGCTCCACGACGTTGAGCTACGGTTCGTCAACGATCACTGGTGCCGGGTTGGTCTCCCTGGCGCTCTCCTCGCGGTGACTGCCTAGGCTGACCGGCTGCTGATGTCGACCGACGTCTCCGGTGCTGGAGAGCTTCGGCACTTCGCACGCATCCTCGCTGCGGCGAGTGGCCGCGGAAGCACTGCCGACACGGGCATCTCCCACAGGGTCCAGGAGGCCCAGGATCGAGGCCTGCCGTCATCTGGTCGGGGCCACCGGCACGGCCGCCTCCATCGGATCGCGCGACGCCGCCGCGATCCTCGCCGGCGACACGGGCCCACTCGTGATCCCCGGCGCTTCTGCGGCTGGGGGCAGCGGGGACACCGCGATCTGACCTGCCCCCGCCATCCCCACCGTCGGTCGCCCGATGAGTTTCAGGCGGTGCGTTGGCCAGTGGTGTCCGGAGGGTGTGCGCCTGTCGGATGCCGCCGCGCAGGCGGGGGCCGCGAGGTGTGCGGGGCCCGGGGACGGCGGCAGACCACCAGGGGAGGGCTGGTCCGCGCAGGCGGACCAGCCCTCCCCTCACCGGCGGCCGGAACTGCCGGTCAGTGGTGCCGTCCGTGGCGACGGCGCATGGCGAGGGCCGTGCCGCCGCCGAGCAGGAGGACAGCGGCGAAGGCCAGGCCGCCGACCGACGCGCCGGTCTCTGCGAGGTTGCCGTCGCCCGGCGTGCCGGAGGCGGTGGGGGCGACGCTGGGCGCACCGGTGGTCGCGCCACCGGAGGTGGCCCCGCCGGTGGTCGGGGCCGTGGTCCCGGGGGAGGACGAGGTGCTCGGGCTGCCCGTGCCGGTGGGCGTGCCCGTACCGGTGGTGGTGCCGCCGGTGGGTGTGCCGGTGGATCCGCCGTTCTTGCAGTCGGTCCAGAAGACCTTCTGCTTGGCCTTGCCGTGCTCCCCGTCGAAGGTCCAGCTGAGCTTGTAGTGCCCGTTGGGCAGGCTCAGGTCCTCGGTGCGGCCGTGGCCCTTGCCGTCCAGGGCGATGGCGCCGGTCTTCGCCTCCTGGTTCTTGCCGGTCGGCGGGATCTCGACGATCTTCCAGGCGGCCTGCTGCTGGCCGTCGAAGAAGAACGCGTCGAGGTAGAACGTGCAGACGTGCGGCTCGTTCTTGACGAGCTCCTCGCCGGTCTTGGCGTCATGGATCTTGATGGTGCCGTTGTCGCCGGGAGGGGCGGCGAAGGCGGCGGGAGCGAGCAGCAGGGATGCTGCCGCCACCGCGGTCGCCACGCCGGCCAGGGGAAGGGTGCGCATGGGCATACCAACCTGAAGATGAAATGGAGCGGGGGGAGGTGGCCAGAATGGTGCTCCCCGATCGGCACGTCAAGGACAATGACACCACCTATATCCGGCTATGACGCCTGTGTCCCAATAGCCTGGGGTAACAATCCGGCCATGGAGATTCGGTGCGGTGCGGGCCGATCCAAGTCCGTTCCGGTCGCGGGCTCTTCGGATCCGTCGGCCCCCAGGTCTGCGCGGTCGATGGCGCCTCCGCGGCCATAGCAGGCTGACACGGCCGTAACGAAAAGCCTCACAGCCTGTCGGTTACGGCCCGTGTCGCCCCGCCTCCAAGCTGACACCTGCGTCTTACGCGTTCGACGTGGCACGGAAGTTTCCGGAGATTCCCCTCCGGTGTGCGCAGCTTGGCCCGCGCACTCCTTTCGGACTATGTCTCCTTCTCCAGCTCAGGAGGTCGGCTATGGCTCAGGTTTCCACCAGTGACAGCGGACAGGCGGTGGCGGGTCCCGTCTGCGCGGACCAGCCGAACGGAACCGACGGCGTGCAGCGCCTGAAAGCCAACTCGGTGGGCCTGGTCGGGGTGCTGTTCATGGCGCTGGCCACCGCCGCCCCTGTGACCGCGATGGCGGGCAATCTGCCGATCGTCATCGGATCGGGCAACGGGGCCGGCGCCCCGGCCGGCTTCATCTTCGTCACCGCCGTCCTCGTCCTGTTCGCGGTCGGCTACGTGGCCATGGCCCGTCACATCACCGCTGCCGGCGCCTTCTACGGCTACATCTCGCACGGCCTGGGCCGGATCACGGGCATGGCCTCCGGCCTGGTCGCGGTTCTGGCGTACGTGGTGTTCGAAGCGTCGCTGGTCGGCATCTTCGCCTCGTTCGCGCAGACCGCGGTCCAGGCCCAACTCGCGATCGATCTGCCGTGGATCGTCTACGCCGCGCTGATGGTCGCCGTCACCGCCGTGCTGTCCTACTTCGACTTGGACATCGCGGCCAAGGTGCTCGCCGTCTTCCTGATCGGCGAGGTGCTGATCCTGTCCGTGCTCGCCTTCTCCATCCTGTTCCACGGAGGCGGCCCGGACGGCCTGGTGGTCTCCTCGGTCAACCCGGCCAAGGCCTTCACCGGACCGTCCGCCGGACTCGGCCTCTTCTTCTGCTTCTGGTCCTGGGTCGGCTTCGAGTCCACCGCGATGTACGGCGAGGAGTCCCGCAACCCCAAGCGGATCATCCCCAAGGCCACCCTGCTCGCCGTGGTCGGCCTCGGGATGCTCTACACCTTCGTCTCCTGGATGGTGATCGCCGGCAGCGGCCCCGGCGCGGCCATCGCGCAGGCCGGGTCCTTCGACGTGTTCTCCGCACCGCTGCAGCAGTACCTCGGCCACTGGGCCGTCAGCCTGTTCCAGTGGCTCGCCTGCACCAGTGCCTTCGCCTGCGGGCTGGCCTTCCACCAGTGCGCCTCGCGCTACCTGTACGCGATCGGCCGTGAGGGGTTCATCCACCCGGCGCTCGGCCGCACCCACGCCCGGCACGGCTCGCCGCACGTCGCGTCCTTCGTGCAGACGGGCATCGCGGTGGCGATCATCGGTGGTTTCTGGGTCGCGGGCAAGGACCCCTACGTCCACCTCTACACCTTGATGGCGATCCTGGGCACGCTCGCCCTGCTGATCGTCCAGTCGCTGTGCTCGTTCTCGGTGATCGCCTACTTCCGCACGCACCACCCGCAGTCCCGGCACTGGTTCCGCACCCTCCTCGCCCCCGCACTCGGCGGCCTGGGCATGCTGGCGGCGGTCTATCTGCTCGTCGCCCATTTGGACACCGCGGCCGGGGACGCCTCCAACACGTTGGTCTTCACCCTCATCCCCTGGATCGTCGCGGGGGTCTTCGCCGCGGGTCTGGGCATCGGCCTCTACATGAAGAACCGCCGTCCCGAGCGGTACGAAATCATGGGCCGGATCATCCTCGAGGACGCCCAGGAGCGCCCCGCCCCCTGACCACCGTCCCTCACATCGGCCGCTCTCCGTCACCGGCGGCGGAGCGCTGCCGCGACCGCGCACGTGCTGACCATCGACGCTGACCAGTGAAGGGACCACCTCCCCATGGCACGCACCGCTCCGATGAAAGCCCTGCAGCAGCTCGTTGAGGAACACGCCGCCGCCCGCCGTCTGCGGCTGCCGGTGGACGATGTGCGCGGCCTGCGCGCCGCAGCCGCCGCGGACCGCGATCCGGTCGGCCGCCGGGAGTTGCTGCGCTGGGCCGCGGCAGCCGGGGTGACGGTCGCCGCCGCGGGCTCCGGGGTGCTCGCGACCCCCGGTCGCGCGCACGCCGACGCGGCGGCCGTCGCGGCCAAGCCCGCGTACCGAAGCGCCCGGGTCGCGGTGATCGGCGCGGGCATCTCCGGGCTCACCGCCGCCCTCACCCTCGCCGACGCCGGGGTGCCGTGCACCGTCTACGAGGCGCATCCGACCCGGGTCGGGGGCCGGATGTACTCCGAGCACAGCTACTGGGCGAACGGCCAGACGTCCGAGTACGGCGGCGAACTGATCGACACCGGCCACAAGAAGATCCTCGAACTGTGCCGCCGATTCGGCCTGACCACGGTCGACGTCGCGGGCGCGGGACCCAACGGGGCGCAGGACGTCCTGTGGTTCGACCACGCCTACTACCCGCGCTCCCAGGCCGACGACGACTTCAAGGCCGTCTACCAGGCCCTGCACACCGACCTCACCGCGGCAGGCGAGGTCACCTGGAACCGCACCACCGCCGCGGGCACGGCCCTGGACAACCTCTCGCTGTACGACTGGATCGAGACCCGGGTCCCGGGCGGCCACTCCTCGCCGCTCGGCCAGTTCATGGACGTCGCCTACAACGTGGAGTACGGCGCGGACACCCAGCAGCAGTCCGCGCTCGCGCTGGTGCTGCTCATGGGCTACCAGCCCAACCCCGGCAGCTTCAACATGTGGGGGCTGTCGAACGAGCGCTACCACATCGCCGGCGGCAACGACCAGCTCCCCAGGGCCGTCCAGGCGGCCCTGCCGTCCGGCACCGTCCAGATGGGCTGGAAGTTGCTCGCGGTACGGGCCAATGCCGACGGTACCCAGACCCTCACCTTCGACAACGACGGGGCCACCCGGACCGTCGTCGCGGACCAGACCGTCATCACCGTCCCGCTCCCGATCCTGCAGGGACTGGACACCAGCCGGGCGAACTTCGACCCGCGCATGGTCAACCTGCTGCGCGACGCCAGGATGGGCTACTGCACCAAGCTCAACATGCAGTTCACGAGCCGCACCTGGGACGGCGCCGGCCCCTGGCCGGGCGTCGCCGAGGGCAGCTGCTTCACCGACCTGCCGTTCCAGCAGATCTGGGACACCACCCAGGGCCAGCCGGGCCGCACGGGCATCCTCATCCAGTACGGCGGCGGCTCCCTGGCCCGGGCCCTCACCCCGCCCGCGCCCTTCGCCTCCGACGCCGCCCCCTACGTCAGGAACCTGGCATCCACCGTGCTCACCGACGTCGACAAGATCTTTCCCGGGACCAAGGCGCAGTGGAACGGCAAGGCGCTGCTGTCCGCCTGGCACACGAACCCCTACGCGCTCGGCGCGTACTCCTGCTGGCCGGTCGGCTACCTCCACCGCTACGCCGGCTACGAGGGGACCCGGCAGGGCAACATCCACCTCGGCGGTGAGCACTGTTCGTACGACTTCCAGGGCTATATGAACGGCGGCGCCGTGGAAGGCGAGCGGGCGGCCGGCGAGGTGCTCGCGGACCTAAGGATCTGACCGCGCCTCTCACGATGGGTTTCCGCCCCCCGGCCTGCACCGGGGGGACGGAACCCCGGGGGAGGGCTGCGCGCGGTCGCGCACGACGGCGCGCCGCGCGGTCAGGGCCCCGGGAGCGCGTCGTCCGCGCTGCGGGGCTGCGCGGCGAGATAGCGCTGCAGGCCGACATGGCGGAACTGATAGACCGTGCCGACTTGGCGCAGGACCCCGCGCTCGTGCGCGTCCTGCAGGAACGCCATCACCGACCACGGGGTCTGGCGGCGCAGCGCCAGACAGGCCGTGGTGACGGCGTACTGCGCCCAGGCCGTCTCGCTGAAGCCGACGTAGAACCCGCGTGCCAGTCCCGCGGCGAGGCCCACGGCCAGACCGCCGCCGATGCCCAACGCCGGGATGACCCACAGCCGGCCCGTCAGCCCGAACTGGAAGACCCCCCAGGCCCCGAAGCCCAGGACGTAGAGCAGCAGGATCCGGCAGAAGATCCGGCGATCCTGGTCCACCAGCGTGCCCGGTCCGACCTGCACGGCGAGGTCCGCGCGCTCCAGTGTCAGGCGTTGGTTGAACCGGCTCCACAGCAGGGCCGCAGTGATCAACGCGGCCCACTGGGCGGCGCGGGCGCCGACCACCTGATACACCGCGAACGCGGTCACGAACGCCGCCAGGAGCCCGAAGCTCACCGCGGACCGGAACCGGGAGCTGGGGTACACCACGGCGGTCGTCTGGGCCAGGCCGAGGGCGGCCGCGCATGCGGACAGCAGGCCGGCGCCCAGTAGGCCGGCCAGCCCCCAGCCGACGCCCGTGGGGAGACCGGCGTCGAGACCGGCGCTGACCCCGGCCACCAGGCCGACCGTGACCGCACCGACGAGACCGGTGGCCAGCTCGGCCATCTGGTGGCGCTGCGCGGCCGGGACCGCCGAGCTGAGTTCCCACCAGGCGATGTCGGTGCTGCCGCCGCGCTGGGTCTCCAGATGCCGGGCCAAGGTGGCGAGCGTGTGCCGTGCCCGCTGCGCGGACCAGCGCGGCCGCACGCCGCGATCGGCGCCGTCGTCGTAGACGGTGGTGAGGAAACGGCTGAAGAGGTGGCGCTCGAGCGCGTCGCGGGAGTGCCCGCGCGTGGTGTCGCACAGCTCATCGGGGTGCGGGGTCGGCGTGGTGGCCCCGAGACGGGGTGGCGGGGCGTAGCTGGTGCGGGCCAGGAACAGGCCCAGCGGCGTGCTCAACACCTGGCCGAGGGGAGTGGCAGTGCCCAGATGGGCGATGACCGCATCCCACCGCTCGGGATGCGGAAGGCCGTGGCGCAGGTAGTCGGCGGCGGGGCCGGGAGACAGCGGTTCCAAGTGGATGCCGGCAGCACCGTCGAGTCGCCGGGCATCGGGTGCCTGCAGGGCAGCACGGTAGGCGTCGGTCCGGCTCGCCAGGACCAGCGGCCGGGTCCGCCAGGCCCGGTTGATCTCATGCAGGGCCACGGCGTGCACGGCGGGCGGAAGCTCATCGAATCCGTCCAGGAGCGGCAGAACCAGTCCCTGCTGCACCAGGGCCGCAGCCCGGTCGAGGTCTGAGCCGGCCGCGGCAGAATGCCGCAGGGCGACGTTGCGGTTGCGGCGCAACTGCTCGGCCATCCATGCCGTCAGATCCTGGGCGGAGGGGTTCCAGGACGCGAGGGAAAACAGCACCGGCACCGGCCCGCTGCCTCCCTCGCGCCCCAGTTCCTGCAGCAGACGGATCAGCAGCTCACTCTTGCCGGACCCGGGCTCGCCCACAATGACCAGGCGGCGCGTCGGCACCCGTCGGGTGAAGACCTCGCCGATCTGCGGGTAGGTCCCCTCCAGTCCCGCGGCCTCCGCCGGCCATGCGTCGGCGCTGCCTGGCGGGCCCCCGGGCAGCCCCCGGGCCGCCCCGACCACCTGCGCCCACTCGTCCACCAGCCCGGACTCGGCGGGCCGCCATGCCACCGGCAGTGCGAAGGACCCGACCGCGGTGCGCGCGGCCTTGGCCTCCCACTCCCGCTGCACGTCGATCGCCAACTCCTGGGCCACCGCGTCCAGGTCGCGCGCGTCCGTGCCGCCACGCGACACGGTGTCCGGAACCAGGCCCCGCAGGGCTGTGGCGAGGCCGATGACGGCCGTGAGGACCGTTACGGCGAGCAGGAAGCGCTGCAGCGCCTGGTCCCCGATGTAGCCCAGCTCCAGCCACAGCGCCAACGCCACGAGGGCTGCCACCGTCAGCGGCAGCATCCTGCGCGCGTTGCGCCGCGCCGGGCCGATCCCCCGTCTGCGCACACCACGCCATCATGCCGCACCCGCGCCCACCGGGCACCGTTCGCGACGAATCCCACCCACCGCGCCGGGCTTCCGAAAGGTCACCATCGGGCACAGCCGATACACGGCGCTGCGCGGCCAGCCGCAGATGCGTGCCGGGCGGGGCATCTTGCGTCCCAACCACCCGGACACCAGCGGACCTCGCGTCCTGTGAGGGCGAGCGGGGTGAGGGGGTGGTGGGGGAGCGGCCCAGGGGCGGTCGGGCGACGGGTTTGCGCCGCGGGCAGCGTTTTTCCTCATGCCACCGAGCGGATCGGATGCAGCGGGGTCACCTGCTGGCGGCGCCTGCGGGACTGGACCGAGGCGGGAGTCTGGCCGCGCTTGCACGAAGCACTTCTGGCTGAACTGAGGGCGGCCAACCTGCTCGAGATGGACGATGCCGCGATCGACGGCTCGCACGTCAGGGCCCTCAAAGGGGGGATCACACGGGCCCCTCACCGGTCGACCGGGGCCGGCCGGGCAGCAAGCACCATGTGATCGTCGACCGGCACGGCACACCACTCGTCATATCTCTGACCGGCGGAAACCGGCACGATGTCACCCAGCTCATACCGCTACTGGACGCGATACCCCGTATCCGGGGCCTGGCATTAACGCTCTGATTCGGCTCCACTTTCCGGCTTGAGTTGGCCCCACCCCTGGGGGCGTACGGGAGCGTTCGGGGGTTGTTCCGGTCTGATCTGGCCCCACCGGGCGTCGAGCGGTGGGACGGTCGTGGTGGGCCACCGCGTGGGGGCGATGCCGGATGGAGTTGTCGAGGGAAGAGCTGTTCCTGCGGATCCGTCGTGACTCGTGGCAGGAGGGGCTGTCGATGCGGGCGCTGGCCCGCAAGTACGGCGTGCACCGCCGGCTCGTACGCGAGGCTTTGTCGTCGCCGGTGCCCAGGCCGCGGAAGACGCCGGTGCGGCCATCGCCCCGGTTGGATCCGTTCAAGAAGACGATCGACGAGTGGCTGCTGGGGGATCTGGAGGCGCCGCCGAAGCAGCGGCACACGGTCCAGCGGATCTTGAACCGGCTGCGGCAGGAGTGCGGGGCGGAGATCGCCTACACCACGGTCTGGGACTACGTCTCCCGTCGGCGTCGGGAGATCGCCGAGGCTGCGGGGGCGGCACCGGCGGCGGGGTTCGTGATCCGCCACAACCAGCCGGGCATGGACGCCGAGGTCGACTTTGGCGAGGCATGGGTGGACCTGGCAGGCGAGAGGACGAAGTGCTTCGTCTTCGCCCTGCGTCTGGCCTACTCGGGCAAGGCGGTGCACCGCATCACCACGTCCTGCGGGCAGGAGGCTTTTCTGGATGGCCACGTTCACGCCTTTCGCACGCTGGGCGGCGTCCCGGGCGGTCAAATTCGTTATGACAACCTCTCGCCGGCGGTCTCGCGGGTGATCCACAAGAGCCGGTCACGGGACGAACACCCCAGGTGGACGGAGTTCCGCCAGCACTTCAGGATCACCCCCTTCTATTGCGAGCCGGGACTTCGCGGCGCCCATGAGAAGGGTGGAGTGGAGGGTCAGGTCGGCTACTTCCGCCGCAACTACCTCACGCCCGTTCCCCGGGTGGGCTCGCTGGACGAGCTGAACGCGTCCTTCGCCGAGTTCGAGCGGGCGGAGGAAGGCCGGAGGATCGGGATGCGGATCCGCACGATCGGCCAGGACTTCGCCCGCGAGTCCGTGCTCCTGATGCCGCTGCCGCAGGATTCCTTCGAGACCGGCGTCGTGTTCACCCCGCGGGTGGACCCCTACGGGATGATCGCGGTGAGGGTCTGCCGCTACTCGGTTCCGGCCCGGTTCATCGGCCGCACCGTCCGGGTCGTGCTCCGCTCCAGTGACCTGATCGTTTTCCACGGCCGCACCGAGATCGCCCGCCACCCCCGCCTGACCGCGAAGGGAGCCGAGCGGGTCGTCCTGGACCACTTCCTCGAAGTCCTGCTGGCCAAGCCCGGCGCCATGGCCGGCTCCGAGGCTCTGGACCAGGCCCGCCTCGAGGGCACGTTCACCGCCGCCCACGAAGCGTTCTGGGCTGCGGCGAAGAAGGCCGAGGGCGACACCGAGGGCACCAAGCAGCTGGTCCACGTGCTCCTGCTGCACCGCCATCTCGAACACCGCGACGTGATCGCCGGAATCCGATCCGCCCTCGCGGTCGGTGCCCACACCGCCGACGTCGTCGCCCTCGAGGCCCGCAAGGCCGCTCAGAGCGATGGCCGTTCCCCCACCGTGACGGTCACCGGGCCGGCACCGGCACTGCCCGGGCCGGAGCCCAGCGAGGTGGTCAGCCTGAATGCCCGCCGGGCTGTCCGCCTCCCTACCGACCAGCGTCCCCTGCCCGCTCTTGACCGCTGGGACCAGCTGCTGAACCGCTCCAGGAAGGACGCGCCATGACCGGCCCGCACCACAACCTGACCGAGACCGCCTCCGACGCGGCGATCGACACCGCCTGCCGGGTCCTGCGGTTGCCCACCATGCGAGCCCAGTTTCCCGACCTCGTCGCCCGCGCCGAACGCGAACGGCTCTCCTACCGAGGGTTCCTGGCCGAGCTGCTGATGTCCGAATGCGAGGACCGGGACCGGCGACGCTCCGAGCGACGGATCCGGGCGGCCGGCTTCCCCCGCCAGAAGTGGCTCTCTGACTTCGACTACAGCGCCAACCCCAACGTCGTCCCGGCTGTGGTCAACAACCTCGCCACCTGCGACTGGGTCAAGAAGGGTGAGCCGCTCTGCCTGATCGGGGACTCCGGCACCGGTAAGTCCCACCTTCTGATCGGGCTCGGGACGGCGGCAGCCATGGCCGGCTGCCGCGTCCGCTATGCCCTGGCCGCCAAGCTCGTCAACGAGCTCGTCGAGGCCGCCGACGAGAAGCAGCTGTCCAAGACGATCGCCCGCTACGGGCGCGTCGATCTGCTCTGCATTGATGAGCTGGGCTATCTCGAGCTTGACCGGCGGGGAGCCGAGATGCTGTTCCAGGTTCTGACCGAGAGGGAGGAGAACAACAGCGTGGCCATCGCTTCGAACGAATCGTTCGGAGGTGAAGTAGGCCGCCGACGAGGTACCCCTGGCTGGGGTCCTTTTCCGACGGCCCCTTCCCGAACGGTACGGGCGCCTTTCAACGCATACCGCTCTCCAGTGATGTCATCTCCGGGTTGAGGCTGTGGCCCGACCTCTGTGGATGTCCCAATGACAGTCGTGACAGACCACAAGGGTCTTGCGTCGACGTTGTGCCATGAGCTTTATCCAGGGAGAGGCTTCGGGCCGACCGGGCCGGTTGAGATCTGCCATCTTGCGGATGTGGTGAACTTGCAGACCATCCCGCGATCCGCACATCTCGCACTGTACCGCCAAGAGCCGGTGGATCAGCTCGTTGCTGCCGGTGTATCTCGTTGACGGTTTCCTGTCGGCCAGGTCAGCAAAGCGTTGCCGCTTCAGCGGAATTCCGCCAAAGCGAGCGACCAGTGGCTTCCTTCCGTCACTGCGCTTGACGATGACCTGCATGCATGTCCGTGGTCCGTCGGGCGTTTGGACGGTCGCCCTGTGCCGGCGAGCCATCTTCGTGACGGTGGACTGATGCTTCCTGGCCAGTGTCTTGAGCATGGATGTCTCCATGGCCCAATGCAGCATGCCCAGGCGTCCTACGTCCTGGGCCAGAAGGTAGTACTGGACGAGTCCTCGGTATTCCGCCTGGTATTTCGCCACGATCGAGTAGTCCTGATCGTGCATCAGGGCCCCGCGGAATGCCGGTTTCCCGTACTTCATGTACAACGCGCATCGCTTCCGGACTACGTCCCGTGGCACGTAGAGGCCGATGCATCCGTTGACCGCTCGACGCCCGCGAGTGATCTTCGTGTCAGCTAGTTGGGTCCTCAGTTCATAGCCGAGGAAGCGCGCCGCCTGGCTGGCGGCGTGCGTGATCAAAGTTTTGGAATCCGAGAGTTCCAGCCTGAGTTCGTCACGCAGGTAACTCGTCATCCGTTCTTTAATCTCCAAGGCTTCTCGCTTTGGCCCGGCAAAGCCGAGCAGCCAGTCATCGGCATAGCGGACATACCGAAGTCGCCGATAGTCCGGATCGTTCGGGTCGGCACTGGGAAGGCGACGAAGATGCTGCCGAAGCGTATGCACCGCCGCTATATCCCCACGCTGGCCTGCCCGTTTGATCCTCGCTTCGACGCGCCAGTACTCCCGATTTCGCCGACGCAGTCTGCCCCGGTTGTAGTCCGGTATGAGGTGCTGCTCAACAAACTGATCCAACCGGTCCAGGTAGATGTTGGAAAGGATCGGGGAGGCCACGCCGCCCTGCGGCGCACCGCTGAGCGTGGCATTCCAGCGCCAGTCCTCAAAGTACCCGGCCTTGAGCATCTGGTGGATCAGCCGCAGAAACCGCCCATCATGGATTCGCTCTCTCAGAATCGCGAGCATTACCTCGTGATCCAGGCTGCCGAAGCAGTCAGAGATGTCACCCTCGATGAACCAGTGTGTTCCCTTCCAGACTTCCACAACCTCATTGAGCGCGGTGTGGCAGCCTCGTCCGGGGCGGAATCCGTGGGAATGGCGGGAAAACTGGACGTCGTAGTACGCCTCCAAAAGGAGGCGGACCACCTCGGCGACCAACTTGTCCGACCACGTAGGCAATCCGAGCGGCCTCTTCCTCCCGTTCTTCTTGGGGATGTAGGTCCGCCGAACCGGAGTCCATCGATACGTCTCGGCCCGTAGCCTGCCGATGATCATGTCGATCTTCTCCAGGGACATGCCATCCACGGTTTCCCCGGTGGCCCCGGGTGTCATCGCACCCTTATTGGCGTAGATGCGCCCATAAGCCATCAGGAACAACTGCGGGTTGAACAACTGCCGATACAGCCTTTTTAGCGGCAGGTTCTTCCTGCCACGTTCCCGGAGGACGTCCAGCACCGTTGTGGCGCTCTGCATTTCGCATACCTCCCATCGCCGGACGTCTCAATCACCTGTGTCCCTTTGCCCTGTGACCGGCTTTCCCGGCCTCCTTGGCAGGTCGTCAATCCTGCGACTACTACGGACACTCCGTCACCGTAGGGCTCGCGCCCCTTAGGTGATCCCGTGGTACGTCTTCGCTGTACGTATCGAGCGCGACTTAGGCCGCCCACTCATTCCCTTGGCCGCCCTCGCTGGGAGGCGCTCTACGCCATGGAGGTTGCCCCAGTCTCCAACCGCGACCGAAGCATGGCGTGACGTCGAATTCAGGCGTCGTTTCGACGGGTGTCTCTCGCACCGCTGGGAATTAGGCTTTAAGCAATCAAGCCTTGGCCATATCGCGCGGGTCTTGCGGCACCCCGCCTTGGACGCCTCCAGACAGGCACCGCTTTCCGAGCATGCTGTTGTCCCCTCACGCTTTCGCGCTCAAGTAAGCCCGGCGACCCAAGAACCTCCCTCCAAGTTCATCCCGACTGAATCGGGGATACAACGAAGCGCCTCACGGCGCACGCTGGACGAAGACGTTCACGGACCCGCGGCTCTGCGCGGCCATCGTCGACCGGCTCACCTTCAACGGCACCATCATCGAGACCGGCACCGAGTCCTACCGCCTCGCCCAGACCGAGGCCAAGCAACAGGCGAAGAAGTAGCCCTCACAGATGACGGGTCGCCCTCTGGATGTGGATCACGGCTTCTGGCGATCTTGGCGATCGAGGTAGTCGACCAGTTTCGCTTCGCTGCGGCGCAGTCGAACAGACTCGTCCTCAGGCAGAGAGCCCAGCGCGTCGACGAGGACACGTGTTCGGAGAACGTGGACCATCGCACTGGAGTAGATCCGGCACCCGGAGCACCATGCCAAGCCGACGCACCGCTCGAACATCGAGGACTCAGGCGGATAGAGACGGAACTGGTAGGAGCGGACGGCGGTCCCGCAGGCAGTGCAGCTTCGGCGATCACCGTCCTCGACCGTTTCCCAGGTCGCCACCTTGACCCAGTGCCACCGCCTTGCCGGTGCTCTTCAAGTCGTCATGCGCAGCATTCTCGCTCATGGCCCATCAGCCCACCTCAATAGCCCCACGACTACCATGGCTGGCCCTGCTGAGACCGGAACCCGGAGCCAGTTCAGGCCGGAACAAGGGTCGCTTCAACCACCGACGTGGGGCCGGCCCAGACCGAAAATCTGGGGCCATTTCACGCCGTTAACGCCAGGGGCCGTCGCGGCCGCCCCCGAAACCGCCCCAAGCGATTGTTCGCCGACCGCGGCTACGACTACGACAAGTACCGCCGCCTGATCCGCGCCCGCGGGATCACTCCGAAGATCGCCCGCCGCGGCGCACCACACGGCTCCGGGCTGGGCAAAAAACGCTGGGTCGTAGAACGCACCTTCGCATGGTTGCACCAGTTCAAACGACTCCGCATCCGCTACGAGATACGAGCTGACCTCCACCTCGCACTACTCCAACTCGCTTGCAGCATAATTTGCTTGAGGCGACTCAGATCTTCATTCTGAAATGATCAGTTAGAGGTCCTAACAGAAGCCGGTTGTCGTGTGACGGTCGGCTTGGATGCTCGTTGGTAGAGGTGTGGGAAAGAGAGAGTCTCGTCCGTGGATCGTCTCGGATGAGCTGTGGTCGTTGATCGAGCCGATTCTGCCGATGCCTGGGCCGAAGTTGAAGCCGGGTCGGCCTCGGGTACCGGACCGGCGGGCGTAGCGCGGCATCTTGTTCGTGCTGCATACCGGGAGCCCGGGACCAGTCGATCCGCTTCTCCGCCCTCAACTTCGCGAGCAAGAGACCATGGAGCCGATCCCAGACGCCGGCCTCGTTCCAGGCCTCAAGCCGACGCCAGCAGGTCATACCTGAGCCGAAGCCCAGTTCCTGCGGCAGATACTCCCACTGGATTAGGACCTCTTAGACACCCCGAACAACGGAGCGAGCTGGCACATGGTCAGGTTCGTGCGCCAGTACGTGGCGACCAGCAGGACCCGGTCCTCCAACGGCAGGCCCCACGGCCGTCCCTTGCGGACCGCGTCTGCACCCTCGCGCCGCAGAACTGTCACCAGCTTTCCGAACTGCCGCGGCCTCAGCCCGGTGAACGGGGCTATCCAGGATGGCTCGGACGCCGTGATCACACCAGCCACTCGGAGGCCCGGCGCGCGGAACGGCTGGCGCTGCTGGAGCGGTTCGTCGAGGTGGGGGCCGAGGCCGAACGTTCCGCGTTTAGTCGGCCTTCCGAGTGGGAGGACACGGACGCCTGGTTCCTCACGACCCGAGACGTCATGAACAGACTGTGGGTTGCAGAGCGGCTCATCCGCATCCAGTTCCCTCTGCCGGTGCACGACGCGGCCCGCGCGTACTTCCTCGACCTCAACCGGACGGTATGGGAAGGCTTGCCCGACGGTGAAGGCGTGCGGGACTACCTGGAGGACAACCGGCTGGCGTTTCTGGACGCGGCTCGCGCGGTCATGGGGTAGCGCACCGCCGTCCCCCGGAGACCTTTTACGGGACAGCCCTTGGGCGAGATCATCGAGCAGGAACCGCATGCGAGGATGGTCTTCAACCCGAACGGCCTCGACCAGAGACTCGACAAGAGCACGGATAGCGGCGGGCACAACCCTAGGATCAGTGCACATACCCAGTGTTATCAGACAGTGCAGCCGGGACGGAATCGCCCGATGAGGTGACCGCCCATCGCACCGCCTCACGGGCACCCAGGCCATGCAGGCTCTTACCCGGCAGCGATCCGCGCTAGACCGTCCTGGAGTCGGCGGACGGCCTCCTCCGCCTCCGTGTATTCCTCAGGGCTCGCAAGGACAGTGCCGAAGGCGCCACCACGATCAGCAGGCAGAGCACGCCAACGCAGGACGGGTTCGAGCGCGTTGATGGCACCGGAGAGGAACCAGGCCAGGCGGCCGTGAGTGCGAGCAAGGGAGATCGCCAGAACGGCGAGGGTTTCCCGTAGGTGTTCGAGCCGCTGGATCTGCGGCAATGCCTCTTGGACATCCGGCGGCCCGATAGCTCTGCGCAGGCCGGCCTCCGTCTCAGAGGCGAGAGCACGTTCGCTGCGAACCAGCTCCCACACCTGGTCATGGATTTGTTGCTCGGCCTCCTCGGCCAGCACCGCGACGATCCTCCGCATGTCCATGCGGCTAACCCTAGTGAATCAGCCAACGCCGCTCGGCACGGCCCGTTCGATTCCTGGCCTGGCTCAATGACACACCCAGGATGAAAAACACCTACTGAACAACCGCGATGTCTTCGCCTCACCCTCGCTTCGCTGGTCCATCCCGCGGGCCCGCTTGCTGGACGGGCCCGCGGGGACGCTGTCGAGGAGGACGTCCTGGCGGCCCAGCAATGGTGGAGTCGGGTATTGGAACTCTCTGAATGCCTCCCGCCCTCGGGGCTCCGCGTGGGTCCCGGCGTGCTGGACCTGTAGTCAGGTCAGGTCGGTGCGAGGGTCGATAGCCCAGTGATTGGTTTGCAGGACTCGACCGGCAAAGGGCACGTCTTGCTTGCCCAGGAATCGGAATCCGAGGGCTCGGCAGATGCCGTTGGACGGGGCATTGGTTGTTGCCGGAAATGCGTGTACCAACCCCCACCGGCCGTCGTCGCCGGCCAGCTCAAGCAGTGTGCGGACGCCCTGCTTCGCGAGTCCCCGTCCCTGGTACTCCGGCAGTACCATCCAGCCGATCTCGGAGATGCGCTCGCCGTCTGCGGCGTGAGGCCACAACGTCACGGTTCCCGCGACCATGTCCAGCTCGGCCTCATCGGGCACGATCATCTTTGTCCAGTCGGTGTCCGCTGCCACCCGTTGAACATCACGCTGGACCTTCGCCTCCATGCCTTCGTAAGGCAGCGGCCCGCCCAGCTCGGCCATCATGACCGGGTCGCATCGCATCCGGACGTAGGCGTCGACGTCGCCGTACTCAACATCACGTAGCAGCATCTGTGGTGCTCCCTTGCCTTTGGATTCGGGCGTCATGATGACGGCTGCTGACCTCGGCCGCGTAGGCGCCTCAGTCCCCGGCGGCGGCTCGCTGCCATTTGACGGCGACGGTGATGTCGATGCCGGGGGTGCCGGCGAGGACGGCGGCGGGCAGCTCGGTGGCGAGCTGGAACAGTGCGGTCGAGCGGGCTTCCGCGAGCCGGATGCCGAGTTTGCGGAGTCGCTCGCCCATGGCCCAGGCACTGATCGGACGGCCGGGCTGACCGCCGGGAAAGAGCCAGGGTGACTTTGCGGGGCTCAGGAGGACTCACGGGATGTCGCACATGAGAAGACTCGTAGATTGGGGGGCCAAGGTGGGCTAGTGCCGCATCAGGCAACGTTCGCCCTGTTCACGACTTCGCGTAGGCGTTGGTCGGTGGCGTGCTTGTTCCGCCAGATGATGGAGCGGCGGATTATGCTGCCCTGGGCCTTGTGGCTGGGGTGGTCGGTGCCGTCGAGGGCGAAGTAGCGCAGGGCGGTGAACTGGGCCTCGATCCGGTTGAGCCAGGAGCTACTGGTCGGGGTGTAGGCGATCTCGACGTTGTTCGCGGCCGCCCATGTCCCGACTCGCTGGCACCGCTTCGTCGTCAGGTGAGGCGAGTAGTTGTCGCAGATGATCGCAATGCGCACGTCCGCCGGGTGCAGCGAGCGCAGGTAGCGGCAGAACCTCAGGAACTTGGACCGGTTCTTGGTCTTCTTGACGTGGCCGTAGAGCTGGTCCTTGGCCAGGTCTTAGGCGGCGAACACGTGCCGCACCCGGTGCGGTCGGGTGTAGGTGGCCCGCCGGCGGGGTCTGGGCTCGCGGTCGGGGTCCTTGCCCTTGCCGCCGCGTTCCGCCCACTGCCGACCGGGGTGGGGCTGGAGGTTTAGCGGGCCGAACTCGTCCAGGCAGCCGACGACTTCGGGTTCGCCCTCCTAGGGTATGACCTCGCCGTCGGCGATCGCGTAGAGGTGCTCGACGCGGGCCTTCTTGGCCGCGTAGTCGGGGTCGCGGGAGGTCTTCCAGGTCTTCACGCGTTGAAACGAGACGCCCTCCTCGCGGAGCAGGACCCGAAGGCCCTCGTGGCTGATGTCGTCGACCACCCCCTCGGCGACCAGGAAGTCGGCCAGCTTGGCCAGGCTCCAGGTCGAGAAGGGCAGGCCGTGCTCGGCCGGCTTGGACTTGGCGGTCTTCTTGATCTCCCGGCGCTCGGGCAGTGTGAACGTGCTCGGCGGCCGCCCCTGTACTTCGGGTAGAGCGACTCGAAGCCGTCGGTGTTGAAATTGTGAATCACGTCCCGGACCCGGTCCGCGCTGGTGAACGTCACTTCGGCGATCTTCGCCACCGGCATGCCCTGCGCGGACGGCAGCACCATCTGGGCCCGCCGCCAGGTCACCACCGACCCAGTGCCCCTGCGGATGATCCGCAGCAGTCGCCTGCCTTCGTCGTCATCGATCTCGCGGACCTGTACACGTTCAGCCACCAGGACAGCTCGACGGAAACCGCACGTCCCAGGTAGTAGCCGGACGGCAGGCCGCCAACGGTCTGGTGCGGGAAGGGGATCCGTTGCGTCGGTCTACAGCTGATCGAACGTCCAGGTGAGTGCGACCTGTCCCGTTTCCGCGACGCCGCCAGCGCGGCGGTACGTCGCCAGTGCCGCCGTATTCTCTTCGTCCGTGATCGTCCACACGCCGTAGCAGCCCCGTTCACGTGACAGGTCCGCAAGCGCCGACACCAGAGCCTGGCCGATACCACGCCCACGGAACGACTCGTCCACGCCCAGCTCGTACAGGAACATCTCGGTTCCCTTGTCCGGGTGGGTCATCTCGACGCCGGTGACCATCCCCGCCGGGATGTCGTCCACGTAGGCGATCAGGAGGTGATGGCACTCGTCCGTCAGGAACCGGTCAGTGGCCTCCCGTCCTGGGGCGGTGTCGAAGAGGTGTCCAGCGGCGTTGACTGCCTCAATTTGAGTGGCACGACGAATCTCCATTCGAGGATCCTGACACGCTCCGGCCTCGGGGGTCGGCCATTTTGCCGCGGAGTGATCCCGATGCCGAGTTCAGCTCCACGGCCTTCGAAACCCCACCGCGCTGACCTCTGCCGTTTCTCAGCAGGGCGAACGTTGCCTGATGCGGCACTAGTTGGAGACTTGTGGAGGTGGCTCTGATCCGCACCGGGACCGCGTCGCGGCGCTGGTAGGCCAAACGGCTGACATCGACGGGAAGCGATCTTTCCACGGGTCGGCGGGTACGAAAGGATCCCTTCATGACTGATTCCGTGAACGACAGCGCCCTGACGCCGACAACCCTGTCGATCCCCGTGAAATCCCTCGTGGATGCCGGTGGGCTGGTGGAACACGGTGTCCTGCTGCCAGCGGGCGAAGTAGCCGTAGACCGTCTGGTGGGCGGGAAGTCGTGGGGCAGATACCGCCGGGGGATTTCGGTGCGGTCCACGTACGGGATCGCGTTCATGATCTGGCGGGGGTCGTGCTCGGGGTGGGCGTTCGATGTCCAGGGCGAACTGACGACGCCTGGCCCGCCAGGCGGTGAGGACTGGTTCGATCAGAGCTCACCGCGCGTCGGAGAGGTCGCTGGGGTGGCCGTCACGTGCGGTCATGTTGCAGAGGTACTGCAACATGGTGGCCCTGGTGAGCAGGGACAGAGGTTTGGGGCAGGGCGTGTTGGAGCAAGGCAGGAGAAGTCCGGGTAGGACATGTCTCTGCTGCTGCAGGAAATTGCAGCAGCCTCACCGCTCGCTCCAGCACCAGAGCAACTAGGACGGAGAACCCCCACAGGCTGCGGTGCAACAGGACCAAACGCTCAGTAACAACGCAACCCCTGGGGGACGATCGCCGGACCACCGAGGCTGACCACGCGTGACGGGTATCGAGCAACGGTCACCGGTCGTGACCGACAGCTGCCCGTGCGGCCTGCCGGGCACGATCGGGCGCCACCACCGCCCGGAATCGGGTGCGGGGAGCCCCAACGCTAACCTGATCCCATGGGTGTTGCGATCGCTGCCATGGTCACCGCCGTTGTCGGCGTACTCGGCACACTCCTGGCGCCGCTGATCGCGCAGCGCAGCGCTGCAGCACAACGCGCCCAGGAAACGGTGGAAACCGACCGGCGGCGCACCTTCGAGGAACGACGTGCCGCCTACACGGCGATGAACCGGGCCTCGCGCCAGTTTCATACTCTGCTCAAAGACGCCCTGCACCGCCTCCGCGACGGCGTCTACACCCCGGAGGACCGTGCGCTCGTCGAGGAGACACGGCGCGACTACCGCGACCGCTATGCCGAGGCACAAATGATCGTCCCCCAGCGCATTCTCGAAGCCTCCCGAGACCTCAACAGCGTCCTCGCTGCCGCTGATGCCGCCGCCAAGCGACTGGACCGGGGTGTGGCCCCGCACGCTGAGAGCCCCGAGACGGCCCTGTCGGACCTCCAAGCGGCCGAACCCAAACTGACGGCGCTGCACTTGTTGATGCGACTGGACCTGGGGATCGAGGACTGACGTCGTTCCGCGCGTCACCGGTGCGTGCACGGTGCACGCTGGTCAGGACACGGCGCCTTCACCCACTGCACGCCAGCGGCGGCCCCGCCGTCAGGAGCCGTCTCTCAAACGATCGTGGAAGGTGCAGGTCGAACAGGGTTTCCGGTGGCTGGTTTTCCCGCGGTGAGCAAGGCCGTCCTCGCCCCGGAGAAGCACCGACGAAAGGACCTGTTGCGCTCTGCGGTCGCGTCGGCACCGTCGCTTTGGCCCGTGAAGGCGACACCACACCAGGGCGATGGACCGCCGTGTGTCTGGACGAGACGTTCCTGCGAGGGATGGAGTGGGCTGGGGGCAGTGACGGCGCGGTCGTGTCCCGTGGAGTCCGGCCGTTTCTCGTCAGATTCATGCGGAGGTGTTAGGGGGCTGGGGCGCGGGGAACCGGAGAAACTACAAGTTCCGCCTATGCCGTTGACCGGCGTTGCGGCGGATCTACGCGTCGTGTGCTTCGTATCCGCAAAGGAGGAGGCCGAACATGACCGA
Organism: Streptomyces sp. NPDC006733; assembly: GCF_040636125.1. Classification (NCBI taxonomy): domain Bacteria; kingdom Bacillati; phylum Actinomycetota; class Actinomycetes; order Kitasatosporales; family Streptomycetaceae; genus Streptomyces; species Streptomyces sp. NPDC006733. The sequence goes on from NZ_JBEYJD010000014.1 coordinate 69,947, forward strand.
ACGCAGCACCATAGTGCGCAGTCTGCACGATCTAGGGCTGGCGATCTGGTTCGGAGGGTCGCTGATGGGATCGGTCGGGCTCAACGGCGCCGCTGAGGAAGTAGGTGGCCCACCATCACGGGACCCCGACCAGGCGACGAGTGAGGTCCAAGCACCCATGGGTGCGAAGATCGCCAGTACCGGATGGCGCAAATGGACGCCCTACAACGCAGGAGCCATCGTGGTCCACCTTGTCGGTGGTGCGGCACTGCTGCGGGACAACGCCGACCGAGTGAGAAACCAGCAGGGCGTGACCACGTCCACCGTGGTGAAGACGGTGGTCACGGGTGCCGCATTGGCAGCCACCGCCTACACCCGGATCCTGGGCAAGAAGGTGGAGCTGGCGACATCCGAGGACAAGGAGGACAGGGTCCGGGCCGAGGAGCATCCGATCTCGCTGGAGCAGGCGCAGCGCCAGCTCCGTCTCGTGCAATGGAGCGTCCCCGCTCTCACCGGTGCTCTGGTGGTCCTCAATGCTCTCCACGGGGAACAGCAGCGGCCGTCCGTGCAGGGCCTCGGCCGGCTGCAGAAGGTCATGTCCCGCCGTCAGTGAGCGTGGCAGGGACCGGCAGGGCTCCGGTGCCCACGCGGACACAGCGACGGCAACGAGGGGACGCCTCAGGGCCCGTCCGGTGTGTCGACTGTGGTTCACCGTGGGGCGGACATCGCCCGCGACTGGTCTCGCAGGCGGGCGCGCAGGCCGCTGCCCGGATAGGTCTGCGGGCCGTCGTGCGGTGGGTTTCGCCACGACGGTGGGTCGTCCTGGGGGCGGTGCACGCGCCGCCCCCTCTCGCCTGGCCGCGACGGGTCATCCTGCGGTGGTGCTGCCCGATCAGTGCCCGCACAGCACCCCAGGCGTCCTCGCAGCGGTCTGCGCCTGCGCCCAGGGAGCGGTAGGAGCGAAGGGGGCTGGAGTGGCCGGACCAGGGGGCGCCCGCAGGGTGGCGTCGCTTGGCAAGGCTGTGCGGGCCGTCGCATGACTGGGCCGGGGTGCTGAGCCAGGTCGTGCACGGCCAGGCCGTCGTCAGCCGTCAGGGACGTGCTCCAGCCGGTGTTGTCTGGTCGCTGGCCCCCGCGCGGCACGGCACCGGGCGTGCTCGCCCCCGGTGTAGGAGGGGACATCCGCTCCAGCACCGCAGCGGCCGGCCACGCTCGTGCGGCGCAACCAAGGCGTCGGACACGGGCCCGTCAGTTGGCTGGGGGCAGGACGTTGGTGGCGATACTGTCGGCGGCGGCTGCGGCGGCCGACGCCGCGAGGGGGAGGACGAGGGTGGTGACGCGCTCCAGCAGCGCGGGGGCGTGTGCGGTGATCCAGGCGCGGAGCCGGGCGCCGACGCCGTGGACGGGCCGGCCCGCGGCCGCCGCGGAGGCCAGCTCGTCGAGGAGGGCATCGGCCTCCGCGCGGTCGGCTTCGGCGGGGAGGGCGGCGAGGTCGCGCCGCAGGTCGGCAAGGACGTCCGGCAGGGTGGTGCGGTGCTCCTGGCGCTGATGGACCGCGCGGCCGGCACCGATCTGTGAGTCGGTGACCGCCCCGCCGATGTGGATGCGGATGCTGTCGCCGGTGGGCGGTTGCTGGGTCATGGTCATGTCCTCCCGACGGTGAAGGTGAGGGATTCCTGGGGGTTGCCCGGCGGCCGGGCGTCCTGGGCGGCGTAGGTGAAGACCACGCGGTAGGTCCCTGTCGCGGGAGCGACCTGGACGGCGATGTACTGGCGCTTGGGCGTGACGCCGTGGGCGTAGCCGCCGAAGCTGGTTCCGACCTCGAAGGGTCGGCGCGTCCCGTTCGGCTGGATCACGTCGAAGTCCTGCGGCGCGAGATCGACACCGCCGGGCGGGGCGTCGAGGATCTGCACGGTGAAGGTGAGCAGCAGGCTCGCCCGCCCCGCGCGCAGTCGCGGTGCCGTCCAGCCGGGGCTGTCCAAGGCCACGTCGGTGCGGTACTGGGCGCCGGTCATCGTCACCTCCATCCAGGCGTTCCGCAGTTTTCCGTAGATGACCGCCTCTTGGGGCGGGTGGGCGATCAGGGGCCCGCCCCGGCTGCCGGGCACGAGCGGCACAGTGGTGACCTCGTCCGCGTCCGCGGGGAACTCCAGGCGGGCGTCCTCCCAGCGAAAACCCTGCTCCAGGGGGAAGGTGAACGTCACGTGGACGGCGTCGGACCCCGCCGCGGTGGTGTCGGTGCGCGCGCTCGTCTGCCGGCCGCCCTGGTGCAGGACGGGCAGGTACCCCAACGGGCGGCGCGACGGACCGGCGAGTTCGTTGCGCACCAGGGACGTCAGCAGCAGTTGCGGGCGCCCGCCGGCATCGCGGTTGGCGACGGCGCCGATGACGTCGTAGCGGAAGCCGTTGGCGTACACCGCTGTTCCGATCCGGCGCCCACCGAAGGGGAAGTCCTGCCACGGGTCGCTCGCCGCCGCGGACTGGTCGCTCGATGCCGGCGCGGATCCGGGCCCTGCCCCGTGGTCGGCACTGCTCTGGCCCGCGGCGGAGCTGTCGGGCACGGCGGAGCGGGTCGGTGTCGTCGACCGGTGCCCTCCGGTCACCTGCGGCCCGGCGGTCGACGGGGGTCCGGCCTTCGTCGTTTGCTGCCCACCGAAGGCGTTGACGCCAAACGTGGTCGCCGCGACCACGGCGGCCGCGGCCAGCAGGGCTTTTCCGGTGAGTAGGCCGTGGTGCCAGGGACCTGCCGCAGGTGACGGGGCCGGCGGGGGCGCTGCGGGAGGCGGGCCGGGCGGCTGGGCCACGGCCGTGGTGCCCGGATCCGACGGGGCCGGGGGATCGTTCAGCAGCTCGCGCAAGGTCGCCGCGCCCCGCACGCCGAGGGCGGCTGCGGCCGACAGCAGCGCGGTGGCTTTGACCACGTCGCCGAGGCACAGCGCGCGAATCCCGGACTCGTGGGTGAAGTACACCTCGTCGTCGCTGCGCTTAGAGCGGCGCGCCGCTTGCAGGCCCACGTCGAGCAGCCGCCCCCAGGCCCGCCAGCGCAGCGCGAGCATCAGGCGCGGGGCGCCGGCCCGTGCCAGGCGGGTCACCAGCGCGTCCAGGCCCGCGTCGGCCGCCTGTTGCGCCAGGGCCGTGAGGACTTCGGCCTCGGCGGCGGCGTCGGTGGGCGCGGCGCCGGCCAGCCAGCCGGCCGCCGCCTCGGCCACGGTGGGAAGGGTGGAGCCCGGCGGGTCGTCCCCGAGTCCTGCGGCGACGCCCTGCGCCAGGCGCAGCCTTGCCTGGTTCCGCACGAGCAGCCGTGCCCGGACCAGCTCGTCCACCGCGGTGGCGGTACCGTCCGGCAGCGCGTGGACCAGTGGCATGCCCCATTCGCTGTCCCCGAGCACCGACAGCTGGCGTAAGAGCGCTGCCGCCTCGGTGCTGAGCCAGGACACCAGCTGGGGGATCACCAGGGGCAGGCCGTCCGCCGGGGGCACCGCGGGCGGGATACCGTGTTCGGCGGCCTCGCGCAGATATGCCGCGACCAGGCCGAGGCGTCCGGGATGGCCGTCGGTTGCCCGCCAGGCCTCTTCCGCCTGCACCGCTTCCCGCGCGCTGAGCGGCCGATCGAGGGCATCCTGGAAAAGGGTCAGCGCGGCAGGCAGCGGCAGACCGCGCAGGCCGACGGTGCAACCGCCGGTGGCCGTCATCCGTTCGGCGGCGGTGACGACCACGCAGTGCGGCAGGGCGTGCACCAGGTCGGCGACCTCCGCGGCCGGGCAGTCGAGATCGTCCAGCACGACGAGGACCCGCAGGGCCGCGAGCAGCCTGCGGCGTTCGGCCTGCGCGGGGACGTGCACCGCGGTGACCTGGTAGGTGGCGAGGAGGATTTCCTGCAGTACCTCCTGCGCCGGCAGGCCGCGGGCGGAGAGCAGGACGGTGCCCTCGGTGCCGGTCGCACCGAGGGTGCCCCGGCTGGTGGCGTGCAGCAGCAGCGTGCTCTTGCCGATCCCGCACGGCCCGTATACCTGGACCGGCCCCCCTTCCTCCACCGCGTCGGCCAGGCGGGCGAGTTCGCGCTCGCGGCCCAGGGCCGCGAGTGAGCGGTGCGCCTGCACGGTGCGGGGCAGCGGGCGCCGCTCCGCGCCGGCCGGCTCGGCGCCGTCCACGAACAGCACGGTCGCGAACCCGTCCGCCTGGATCTGCACCACCTTGCCGCCGATGCCCACCTGGGAACCAGCGAGGTCACCCGCCACGGACACCGATCCTCCCGCTGTCCCCGTCGCGGGCGGCAGGGCGGGCTCGTCCGGCGCAGCCCGTGCGGTCGGCGCGCTGGCCGGCGGCGGCTCGGCGCGATCTGCTGCGCGCGGCGGGTGCTCCTCAGCTCCGGGCGAGTGCGGCATGGGTCCCCCAATCCGTCAGGGCGGCCCGCACGCGACCGAGCCGGTACCCGACCGGGGCTGCCGTCCCGATTGTCCCGTCCGCCCCGCGCGCAGACCACCGGAATGTTGTTATTCGTACGGGAATTGGGCCGCGGGGCGGACCGGCCTTCCGGTCGCTGCGGAAGGGCCGTTGGCGATGCCGGACCGCAGCAGGGCGCGCAAATCGTGGACATGACGGGTCATGGGGTCGAACCAGGCCCCCAGTCAGCGAGTCTGCCCAGGACCCAGGGGTGGCGGTGCGCGGAGGGGCGGACCCGGGCGGCTTGAAGCCGTGCGGTCGCCGTGCTCATCGCCTACCGCTGGTGATCATCCGGGTAGGTGGGGACTGCACCGGCCCCCGAGTGCCTCCCGCCGGATCCGGCCCCTGCCGGCCCCTAACCCTCTGGCGCGTCGGCCGTCCCGTGTGCGGGGGGCGCGGGATCGCCGGGGGCGGAACGGTCCGGCTCATGAGCGGAATCGCGGTGCTCGCCGCGTCGCGCCGAGCCGGCCTCGGCGACCGTCCCACGCTCTGGGTACCCCGGTCCGTGATCGGGTGGAGTGGGGGCGTCGAGTTCGTCGGGTGTCTGCCAGGCGCCGTCGCGCGGTTGCGGTCCGGTTGGGGGCGGCGGTTGGCGTCGGCGCAACCGCCGGCCGTAAGCAACTGCGGCGATGAGCGCTGCCACCATCACGACACCAAGGGCCGCTGGCGCGATGCCGACCAGAACGTCGTGCGGGACGGCTAAGTCACTGATTTCCCTCACTTGTGGGCTCATATCTGGCGAACTACCCTCGCTGATTTCGCTCATGCGTGCGCGTGACCGGAGGCCGCCCCGGCTGGATCCGACGGGCGCCGCCCAGGCCGGGGAGGCACCACACCCGAGGGTGAACGGTCACCGGTGCGCTGTGCGGAGTGCCCGGGATGATGTCTGGGATGCCTGCGGTCGCAACCGCTTCTTGCTGTGGCGCCGCCGGGCACGGCGCCACAGTGGGGCGAAGGAGGCCGGCGACCCTGGCGGTCCGCCGCGCCGACCACAGGACATGACCAGGTTCAGGGTCCAGCCTGCAAAGGTTGGCGTGGATCCGCCCAGCAGGGCGATCCGCCGGATGGCCCTGCCCCGTTTCCGTGTTTCGCGGCCCGGCGGAGGGTGATAATTACGGTGAAAGGGTGCGGCCGGTGCTTGGCGGCCCACGGGTTTTGGCGAAAGCGTGCGCGGACATGGCCTCGGAGGTCACGGAGCTACTCGACTGCCTGTCTGCGGCGGCGGACGAAGCGGAGCGCCAGGGATGGGCGTATTCCTGCGCCCTGGCCCTGGGACTGGGCGGTTTGGCCGTCGCCCTGGGGCGGGAACTGGTGTGGTTCAGCGATGACACCAGTGCGCGGCTGGCAGATCTGCAGTTCGTTCTCGGCCAGGGCCCCGGGCTGCACGTCGAGGCGGCGAGCACGGTGTGTGAGGTGCCCGATCTCGGGCGGCTGCTGGCTCAGCAGTGGCCGCAGTATGCCGCTGGAGCGGAAGGCCTCGGCGTTGCGGCGCTGTTCGTGTGGCCGGTGCACATCGGCGCGGTGCAGACCGGCACGCTCACCGGCTACCGGCGCACCCCCGGCCCCCTCACCGCACAGCAGTCCGCGCAGGGTTGGCTGGTCGCCGACGCCTTGGCCCACCACGTGCTGAATCGCTGGCCCGCAGCCGGTCACCCCGGCACTGATATCGGGCACGCGGGCGCAGTCGAGCTGCACCGCGCCGAAGTGCATCAGGCCACCGGTGTCCTCAGCGTGCGGCTGGGCGTGCCGCTGCACGAGGCCCTGGACCGGCTGCGCGCCTACGCATACGCCCAAGGCCTGTCCCTGACCGACGCCGCCCACGCCACCCTTGAGCAGGAACTGCCCGACACCGCCCCCTAGCCCAGCCCCCCCGCACCGGCCACCCTCTACCCGGGAGTGAGCAGTGCACACCCAGGAGCAGGGACGAGCACATCGCACGGACCTTCGTAGAATTGGCAGAAACGCTAGTGGAAGACTTTGGCGACGGCTTCCTGCAGCAGATGACCGTCCGCTGCCAGGAACTCCTCGACGCCACCGACGCCGCGGTCTTCCTGGCCCACCCCGGCCCGCACCTGCACAGCCCCGCACCGTGCGATCCCGCGCCGGCCCTGCGGCGCATGCTGCACGCCGCGTGCGGGCAAGGCCCAGCGGTGGAGGCGCACCGAACTGCCCGTACGGTGCGCCTGCCGGAGCTACCCGACGCGGCCCTTCGCTGGCCGCACTTCACCGCGGACCTGCAGCAGGCCAGCTACCGCCATGCCATCGCCGTGCCATCGCCGTGCCGATACGCCTGCGCGAAGACAGCCTCGGCAGCCTTCTGCTGCTGCGCACCGGGCTGCGGCCGTTAATCGGCGACGATCTCGCGCTCGCCCAAGCGCTGGCCGACGCCGCCACGATCGGGCTCATACATGCCCGCATCATCCGCGAGCAGAACGCGCTTAACGAGCAGCTGCAGACCGCGCTGCAGAGCCGCATCATCATCGAACAGGCCAAGGGCCTGATCGCAGCGCGCAGCAACATCACCCTCAACCAGGCCTTCGAGGCCCTGCGCAGGCACGCCCGTCGGCACCGCGTCCCGCTCAGCACGGTTGCCCGTGAAGTGATCGACACCGGGCTCACGCCGGACTCCCTCTCGGCCTGCCCAGAACTCGCTGCAGGAGACAGTTCGTAGACAGGAACCTACGCGTTGGCCGCCAGGTGCCGCCCACACGCCCAGCGGCCCCATCGGGCTATCGCGCCCTCCTGCGCCGGGTCGCCCATGACCGTGCCGCAGGCCGGCACACGATCGAGGAGCCGATACTCGACGTCGCCCGCGTTCTGTCCTGCAGCGCTGAGGGCGTGGCCCCTCGGCGTCATCGATGTCCTGCTTCGCGGTCGCACAGGGACCTGCCGCAGCTCGTCTCCAGCGGCGCCGTCACGCGCGGCGTCCTGGCGGGAGCCGCTCTGCTCACTCCTGCTAGCTCAAAAGAAGAAAAACTATCGCCGATAGAGAAGAAAAACTAAGCTGACTCTTGTCATGGCTGGCGGGTTGGCGGTATAGAAAGGGGCGATGGCCTCCGGGCTTCTCCGGCCCGGGCCGACCGCTCTGGACGAGAGGAGACCTCTGATGTTGTTACGCACCGACCCGTTTCGTGAACTGAACCGACTCGCCGAGCAGTTTGTCGGCACGGCCGCTCGCCCCGCGGTGATGCCGCTGGATGCCTACCGCGACGGCGATACGTTTCTGATCCACCTGGATCTGCCGGGCATCGAACCGCACTCCCTGGACCTGGACGTGGAGCGCAACGTACTGACGGTACGCGCCGAACGCCGGGCGCCGGACGTCAAGGGTGAGAGCCTCGTGGTCGCCGAGCGCCCGCACGGGGTGTTTCACCGGCAGCTGTTCCTCGGCGACACCCTCGACACCGAACACATCGACGCGGTGTACGACGCGGGGGTGCTGACCGTGCGGATTCCGGTGAGCGAGCAGGCCAAGCCGCGCCGCATCGCCATCAACAGCGGCGACAGCGAGCCCCGGCAGATCACCCGCTGAGCGGATCGAGCACCCTCGCTCGGTGCACCAACTCGGCCCCGGAGGAGGCCATGGCTCTGTTCCTATCGACGCGACGGGAGGGCGATCGGCAGGTCGTCGAGGTGCGGGGGCGCCTGGGGGACGTCACCGCCTCCCGGCAGTTGCACGATTGTCTGGACACAGTGTTCGCTGCCTGCCCGCCGCCGACCCGCCTGGTGTTGGACCTGTCGGGCGTGACCTCCTGCAATGCCGCCAGCCTGGCCGCGTTCATCGGGGCGCGGAACCGGGCCCTGGCCAGTGGGGGAGAAGTGCGGTTGGTCTGCCCGCCGGGCGCGGTCCGCCGCGCCCTCGAGACCAGCCGCCTGGCCCAACTGCTGCCCACCCACCCCACCGTGACCCACGCGCTGGCCGACCGAGACCACCATGAAGCGCAATTGGCCGACGGCCTGCCCTGACCGCCCCCGGGCCGGGCGTGCACCGCACCACCTCTCCCAGCGATGCCCCGGTTGCGCGCCCGGGCTGAGACACACCACCAGGGCGCCGCGGCGTCCGGGAGGGATGCGGGCGCCGCGTCGGCGGTGGAGCGGCAGAAGGCGGCGACGGGGGAGCCGGTACACCAGGCGGTCCCTGCGTTCGCGGTCGTCTCGGACGCCGCACCCCGCTCGAATCGGTCCGCGTCCAGCGCCCAACCCGGCGGCCGTGGTGTCGACCCGTCGGCCCGGCTTGGGAAGCTGGAGCGGGCCAGCCGCCCGCCGGGGGTGATAGGCGCTCAGGTGTCCTGCGCTGCGGGTGCCGCGTGCAAGGTGCGGTATTCGGTGGCCGACATCCCGGTCGCGGACCGGAACGAGCGGGCGAAGGCGGCCGGGTGGGGGTAACCCCAGCGGCCGGCGATGGCGTTGATCGTCAGGTGCCGCAGGGCCGGATCGGCCAGGTCCCTGCGGCACCGGCCCATGCGCTGCTCGCGGATGAAGGTGCGCGGCGTGGTGCCGTTGTGCTGGAAGACCCGGTGCAGGTAGCGCAGCGAGATGTGGTGGGCCGCGGCCAGCATCTCGGGGCCCAGATGCGGGTCGGCCAGATGTTCGGTCACGAAGGCGCTCATCTTCACGAACGTCGCCTGCTGCGAGGGCTCCCTGCCCCCGGGCGCGTCGTCCTCCTGGGTCAGGACGGCCATCAGCAGATCCACCGCCGTGGCCCCGAGCCCGGCCGCCTGATGCGGGGTGCAGTGGGGGTACTGCTCGGAGAGCTCCACCAGGAACTGTCCGAACATCCGCCCCACCCCGTGCGTCCAGGGTCGCGACAGCCCGCAGAGCGCGGTGAACCGCTCGTGGGGCACCCGCAACAAGCCCTTGGGGAACTGGAACAACAGCGCGTGTCCCGGTGCTTCGCCCGCCTGGGTGTCGAAGGGGCGGGAGCTGTCGAAGAACCCCATGTCGCCCTGGCGCAACAGGGAGCTCTGCCGGTGCTGGTCGATGCCGATCTCGCCCCCGGTGGCGACGGCCACGTGGTACATCTCCGGGTCCGACTGGCGCACGAGTTTGGGCGTGCGCTGGGCGACGAGCGAGGCGTATGAGAGCGTCGACAGCTGCCCCACGCCCAGCGGCATGAGCTCCATCCGGGCGTTGAACCGTGCGGTCTCGAGGAACTTCACCCGCTGGGTGACCTCGGCCAGCGCCATCGTCTCCACCCAGGCGGCGGGCCGGTCCGCGACGGGGACCTCGACGGTGTCGAAGACGATGGGGTGCATGTCTGCTCCCGCGGGGGTGAGGGGTCCGGAGCTCCAGCCAACTGCAGGGGCTGGTGATGCGGAAGGGCGTTCCACGCCAACCGGTGGGCGCTCAGCGCCAACGACAGGCCGGAAACCGCTCAGACAGGATCTTGGTAGCCCCCTCCCGGGATGCCGGGGGGTCACCGGGAGGCGGGCGGGACTCACCCGACAAGGCGCCCGTGCCGACGGCACGGCGGAAGGAACGGCATGCGACGGTATCTGGGCCGACGCCTGGCACGCGGGGCGGGGGCGTTAGGGCTGGTGGTCGCGGTGCTGCTCGGTGGCGGCGCGGTGCCGAGGGCCGCGGCCGCCGGGCCCCAGCCCACGCCCACACTGACGTCCCCGGGAGCGGGTGCTCGCCCACCGGGCTCCGCCACGGGAACGGACTTGTCGCAGGACAAGCGGTACCAAGGCAAGAACCTGCTGTTCCACCCGCTGATGCTGCCGATCACGGACTTGCGCCTCGAGTTCTACCAGCGCCTTGCGCTCGGTGACCGGGATGCGGCGTTCAACGCGCACCGCAACGGGGCCGTCGAGCTGCTCAATCCTCTGGGCCTCGAGGCGACGATGATGAGGATGCTGAAGGATCGAGCCGCCGCCTCGCCCACCCACGCCTTCTGGCGGAACTCCGTCGTCTGGCTCGACTCGGTGGCGCCGTTCCTGCCCCCGGCACTCGTGGCCCAGCTCCGGGGCAGGGGGGTGAGTGAACTGGTGGCGGTCAGTGCGCTGAACCTTCCGGAGCAGGAGGATGCGACCTCCGCGAAGACCCTTGAGCGGGAGCATTCCGAGGCCGTGATCCAACGGCATCTCCAGGACTACAAGATTCCTCCCAGCGCTCGGGTGCTCGGTATCTCGGAGCGGCAGCAGTGCTCGCAATGCGCGGGTCTCTACCCGTCCGACCTGCCGACCTTCTACGCCCACCGCTACGGCCTGTCCGTGGAGGAAACGGCCGAACAGCAGCGGCAGCTGGCCGCTGCACGCAAGCGACTGGACCGCAGCGCGAAGTGGCGCGCGGAGGAGGTCCGGCGGATCAACGAGAAATTCGGCAATCTGCGGCGGACCCGGTCCTCCACCGCGACGCAGCAGATCGGGCTGGATCTGGATGCGGTCAAGAAGCTCGGGACCGACCACCCGAACTCCACTGCAAGTGCCGCCCTCCAACTCTTCGCGTACTCCCACGATCCGAGCGGCAAGCCGTGCCCGCCGTCCGCCGGTGCGATGGGCTCCGCGGTCCTCCGGGCCGCCCCCTGTGACCCGTCCGCAGGCGGATCCTCCCCGGCGAGCGGGGGAACCGGCGCGGCTACCGGATTGGGGCAGACCCTGACCGGCGGCCCCTCCACCGGGCCCGGAGGCATCGACTTCACCACGATGAACCTGCGCTACCTGGCGGACCCGGGGGACGGGTCCGGCCTGCAGTACTCCTTCGCCGCGCGCCGGGACCCGCTGCGAGGGGACGCGCGCACCAGCACCGGCATGGACGCCGCCCTGCTTAGCTCGAACGCCTTCTTCGTATGGCTGTCACTGCGTCCCGGCGCCTTCTGGGTCAATCTGAACCCCGACCAGCCCGACCGCATCGTCGACGCCCGCCTGGGGTCAACCGACGCCGGCCGCGTGCTGCTCCAGGCCGACCTGCGGATGAAGAAGACCGTCGGCACGCTGATCCACCCCGAGACCGGGGCCGGCAAGGAGTTGTGGAACCGCGTCAAGGGGCAGTGCCTGTCGTTCCGCACCTGGATCGTGCCCGCGCCTGCCTCGGTCCATCAGGACGGCGACAAGCTGTACATCCTCGACGCGCCGCTGGACGTGAAGATGGACACCCAGTACCTCAAGTCCCGCGGTGTGACGCGCGGGCAGAACTGCCCCCGCCAGGATGCGGCCACCGAGGAGTACAACGAGCAGGTCTATCGCGATCTGGTGCTGCCCAAGCTGAAGCAGGCCATCAACACCGGCCCGGACTACGCCGACCTGCGCCGCGTCTACCTGGCCCGGGTGGCCGCCGAGTGGTACCGCAACCTGAGCCGCACCCGGCACACCACCTACGGAGCCCTGATCGACCGAGAAGACGTGCGGGCCTGGCCCACCAAGACGACCTGGAAACCCACCGACACCTTCGACGCGTTCGTGAAGTCGTACACCAAGGGCGAGTTCAAGGTTACCCGGCGCACCACCCGGGGCACCACGGACTACGTCAGTACCTACACCTACGGAGGCGTGGACCTGAACACAGTGCCGTTGCGCGACGCACCGGCCGCGGTGTTCGCCCCGCAGGTGCAGCGCTCACTGCGGACCGCGGACCTGTCCGACCCCGGTGATGCGATCTGGCTCGGGGCTCCCACACCCCGGCAGGCCGCCGGCCTGGATGCGGCCGAGGGGGCGCTGTCCCGCACCGCCCTGGCCATCCGGGTGCTGCCCGTCCTGCTGGTGGCGGTGGGAGGACTGCTGTGGTGGCACCGACGCCGCCTCGGCGCCGCCGGTTCCATCAGCCCCCTGCGCCGTGCGGCCGTCTCCCGCCCGCGCGGGCCGTTCCGCACCCCGAGGCCCTGATGACCCACCCCGGCCCGCAACCGCCCATACCGCCGCAGCCCGTCGGACCGCCGCAGCCGCCGCAGTCCGTCGATTCGCCGCGGCGCCCGCCTCTTCGGCTGCTGGCCGCTGTCGGGGTCCTGGGCGCGGTGGCGCTCGCCCTGGGCACCCTCGCCGCGTTCACCACCGAGTCGCCCATCCCGCTGCCGGAGAAGATGCCCACGGTGCCGTCGCGGTCCGGCATGCCTCCGCTGCCCTCCGATCTCCCCACCGATCTCCCCACCGACCTTCCGACCGACCTTCCGACCGACCTTCCGACCGGCCTGCCGACGGGCTTTCCCACCGGCCTGCCGACGGACTTCCCCACCGCCTTTCCGTCGGGCTTTCCCACCGGGCCCCCCGATTCCGCCCCGTCCGGAGGCCCCCGATGACCCTGCCCCTGCTCCCGCCTCCACCCCCGCAGACAGCCCCCGATACCTTCCGCCGCCCGTGGCGCATCGCCCTGGCCATCGCCCTGGTGCTCTCCGCGGCCTTCGCGATGGCGCAGGTGCTGTACTGGGCCGAACCCGCCATCCGCTCTCCGCTGCCGTGGATGCGGATCTATTTGTTGCCCCAACCACCCGCGCTGAAGCTGACCCGCACGCTGCTGTACACCGGCTGGAGCATCGCCCTGCTGCTCACCCCGGTGCTGTACACCGCGCACCGCTCCGGCCGGCGGCGGGTCGTGCGTGCCTGCCGGGCGGCCGTCCTAGCGGTGTTGCTGCTGCCGTACACCGCGATGGCGGTCGACGCACTGTCCGGGGCGCCGCTGACCGCGCTGCTATGCCTGCCAACCTCCGGTGTCGCGCTGTTGATCGTGCACCGGGCCCAGCTGTACGTGCGGCTGCCCGCCCGGCTGACACTCCTGGCGTTCGGCTGGGGCGCGCTGGTGGGAGCCGGGTTCGCAATCGTCATGACCCTGTGGTTCGCCTGGTACGCAGGCGGCTACGTCATGGACTTCCAGCACCCGCGGGGCTCGATCCGCACGCTGCTGGCCCTGTCAGCGCTCAACGCGGACCTGTTCGCCGAACTCGGCAAGGCGGCCGGCGTCGCCCTGCTTGTGCTGGTCTTCCGCCGGTATGCCGAGGGGCTGATCCCCGGGCTGGTGCTCGGAGCCGCCGTGGGCTTGGGCTTCAACCTTACCGAAACCGTCCGCTATGTGGCGGAGATCGAACCCGGCCAGGCAGCCGCCCAGTTCTGGACCCGCCAGGTCGTGGGCGTGCTGACCGTGCACAGCGCGTTCACCGCGCTGGCGGGGGCCGGGTTCGGCACGGCACTGCGGGCCACCAACCGCCGGGAGCGGATCACCGCGGGCGCGTCAGGGCTGCTCGCCGCTTTCGGCGGCCACTTCCTGCTCGACACCGCCACGCCGCTGCTCGACCGGTGGCGCAAGGACCTGTTCACCGGCAACGAGGTGCTCGGGGTGCTCCTGGGCGTGCCGCTGGTCACGCTGCTCGTCACCGGCCCGTTCGTGGTCCTGGGCGTCCTGCTGCTGCGGCGGGGCCTGCGCGATCAAGCGGCCGAGCTGCGCGCGGCGCTGCGGTACCAGACGGGGGCAGGCCGCCTGGCGGTGACACCCGTCGAGGGCGAGCTGCTGCTGTCCCCGCGCCGGCGCCTGCTGCTCGAACTGCGGGTTTGGCGGCGCGACGGCACCGCCGGGCTGCGCCATCTGATCTGCCTGCAGCAGACTCAGCTACGCCTGTTGAGCACACCGCTGGCGCGACAGAGCGACCACGTCATGGCGTTGAAGGGGTTCTCGACGGCTCCGCAGGCTCATCCGGCCCATCCCGAGCAAGGAGTCCCGTCGTGACCCGATCCCGCGCCCTTCAGCCCCTGGCCGTGTGGTCTCCTCTTCTTGCGGCGGCCGTTGTGCTGGGGGCCCCGGATCCCGCGGTCGCGCAGTGCGCCGCTCCCAACTACCGCGGCGGCCGCTCGCTGCCCAGCGGTGGCTGCCCCACGCACGCCGCCGCCACCGCCTCCGCCACCGTCTGGGCCGTTCTGGCCCTGGTGGGCCTGGCCTGGCTGCTGCTGGCGATACGCCGGGGCCGTGACGTCACGGACGCGGACCTGGCCGTGGTCGACGCCGGCTTCGCGGCCACTGCCCAGCAAGAGGCACCGACCGGGCAACAGGCCGCCCCCTGAGGGCACCGCGCGGTGGTTGCGGGGTCGGCGGAACCGCTCCAGGGCCAGAAGAGGTGTGCCGGCGCTGCCCGGTGCCCGATGACGAGAATCACGCAGGATCGGATCCGAGCGGACCGCGTGTCGCAATCGCTGAGGGGGCCGCGTCTGTGGGGCGTGTTCCCGTCCGCGGCGCCTGGTGGGACTCCGCACCTACGCCGCGCTGTAGGACGAGGGGCAGCCTCGCCCATGGACGCACCCCTCCAGCGAACCACCATGCCACCAAGTCGAGTTGACGGTGGGCAGCGGTCGTCAGGAGTCCGTGCCCCACAGGGCCGCCCGTCGCCAGACAGGGCGGAGCGGCGGGCGGGTAGCGCTGTCGTGGCAGCGCTCACCCTCGTATCTGAGCTCTTGCACCGTATCTATGGGCATGTCTCATCCGCTGATGTGTCCACGTTCGTCGGTTGCCGTTCCGGCGGTGATGTCCGGCCGGGAATGCTGCCGCTTCGCCTGGCACGGCTCCTGCTATTGCCGTAGCCGTTCCACTGCGCGCCGCCACCCAGGGGGTGGTGTCGACTACGCTGCCACGCCCACGTCTCCGTGCTACGGCCCGTGCGCGAGAACCACATGGGCGGGCGGGCCGGTGGGGAAAGGGGCGCGGAGCCGGGTAGGTGCCCGGGGGACGACGAAGTGGGTGGTTCAATGGCGGACGAATCTGCTGCGGCATGGTTGGTGCTGGCTGCTGTTGCCGGGGGTGATGAGGCGGGTCTACCCCAGCGGGTGTGCCATGCGCTGCGTGAGGGGCTCGACGTGGATGGGGTCACGATTTCGTTGCTGACCCATACCCCGGTGCGGCAGTTGCTGTGTGCGTCGCGGCCCGCCGCGTTGCGGTTGGAGGAGTTGCAGTTCACCCTCGGGGAGGGGCCGTGCATCGATGCCGCGCGGGACCGGGTTCCGGTGCTGGTGGCCGACCTGCACGGAGAGCTGACTCGCTGGCCGTTGTTCGGTGCCTGCGCCCGTGAACTGCTGCCCCAGGTGGGCGCGGTGTACGGCTTCCCGCTGCTGGTGGGCGGGCAGGCACTGGGCGCGGTCGATCTGATCCGCGACCAGCCGGCGCCGGCGGATCCGCCATTTCTACGTCGGGCGGAGTTGGCGGTACAGGCGGTAGCCCAGGTCCTGCTGCCGGTGTATCGGCGGCTGCTGGCGGATGAGGAGGCGCCGCCCTGGGAGCCCACGGACATGATTGCTACGCACTGGGGGGCGACGTACCGGGCTGCGGGCATGCTGGCAGTCCGCAGGGGGATCACGGTCCTGGAGGCGCTGGACCGCATGCGGGCGGAAGCCTTCGTGACGGGCCGCCCGCTGTCCGCCATCGCCGCCGACCTGCTCGATCCTCCGCCGACCTCCGACGGATGAGAACCGCGGGGCCGGCCTACATCGGGGCAACGTGCCGCCGCGCCGCCGGGAGCCGTCGCCGGGCGGGACATCACCACCGATGCCCCTGGCCTGACGCTGTCCGCGAAGGCGCGGCGCGCTGACGAGCCGGGGTGATTCCCGCAGTCGGCGTCGGGTTCGTCGCCGCCTCGGCCGAGATCGTCAGTCGAGGCCTTCGATGATGCGGAAGTCACGCTCAACGGCGTCAGCAAGTGTGGCCAGCGCCTCCTGGTAGGCCGCACTCGCATGTGCGGCGACCGCCTGTTCGAAGCTGTCGAACTCGATCAGGACGGTGCGCTCGGCGATTCCGTCGTCGTGGGCGACGACCCGGCCGCCGCGGGCGAGCGGGCGCCCGCCGGCGGCCCTGACGGCCGGACCCGCCAGTTCGCTGTAGGCAGCCAGCTTGTCGGGGTCCGCAATGGTGCGGTAGGCGCTGATCCAATAGCCCTTGGCCACGGTACCTCCTGTGTTCGAAATGGATGTTCAGGTCCCTGGACGGTGCGCAGGGGGGAGCGAGCCGACGGAGACGGCGTCGACGCCGGACGACTTCGCTCCTCAGTCTCCGGTGCGACGCGACCGGCCCCGGCCCGGCACGCCGGGTGGGGCGGTGATCGGATGGGTCTCGGGTGCGGGGCGGCGGGCGAGGGCGAGGGCGGCCAGCGCCGTGACCGCCATCGCGGCCACGCCGAGGAGTGCCGCGGTCGTGTAGGCGTCGTCGTTCGGGAAGAGGCGGCCCGTGGGGGTGCCGGCGGCCAGAGCCAGACCGCCGAGGGCGCTGCCCAGGGAGTACCCGACGCTGCGGACCACGTAGTTGAAGCTCATAGCGCTCGATGTCTCGCTCTGGGGGGTGACGGCCAGGATGACGCCGGGCATGGCAGCCGAGAAGCTGCCGACGCCGAAGCCCAGCACGCCCATGGCCGTGAGGAGTTCGGCCACGGTGGACCGGGCGGTGGCGAACAGGACGAACCCGCCACCGACGATGACCGCGCTGCCGGCCAGGAGCAGGGGACCGTCGATCCGCGTCCGGAACCGCGGCGTGAGCTTGCCGGCGACGAACCCCAGCACGGAGAACGGGATGAGGACCAGCCCCGCCCCGAAGGTGGTCAGTCCGAAGCCGTAGCCGGCGCTGTGCGGCGTCTGCGCGTAGCGGGTGAGGAGCGTGAGCAGGAGGTACATGCCGCTCCCGCCGACGAACATGGCCAGGTTCGCCCCGGCGACCGCCGGGTGCCGTACGGCCCGGACGTCGACCAGGGGCGTCGAGGTGCGCAGTTCGCACACGACCCAGACACAGAGCAGGAGGACGGCGGCGACGGCAAGGGCCACCGCCCCGGCAAGGTGTCGGCTCCACAGGCTCCTGTCGCCCGCCAGGAACAGGACGAGGAGCAGTCCACCCGCCAGGAGGAGCGCACCGGTCACGTTCACAGGAGCGGAGCGGCCTGCGGGAGCTGCGGGCAGGGAGCGCCACGCGGCCAGGAGGGCGAGAGCGGTGACGAGCAGGCCGAGGCCGTAGGCGGCCCGCAGGCCCCCGAACTCGGCGAGGAGCGCGGCCAGCGGGTAGCCGACGCCGGCGCCGATGATGGAGACCACGGAGATCAGAGCGATCGTGGCCGCGCTGCGCTCCTCGGGGAGATGGTCACGGGCCACGCCCATCATCAGCGCCGTGAGACCGAGGCCGACGCCTTGGGCTGCTCGGCCCACCAGCAGCCATGCGAACGGCAGGGGCAGCACGGTGAGCGTGCTGCCGGCGACGACGATGGCCAGCGTGGTGAGGATCGTGGCCCGCCGGTGCGGGCCGGCGCCGAGCCGGCCGAGGACGGGTGTGGCGACGGCGCCGCTGAGCAGGGCGATGGTCAGTGTCCACTGCGCGCTGTCGAGGGAGACATGGAACGTGGTCGCCACGCTGGTGATGAGGGGTGTCCCGAGGCTGGCGACTGCCGCCACGACCAGGGCGATGAACAGCAGCGCAGGGACCAGCCGATGGGCCTCGGAACGTATCGGGGCAGTGCCCGTGGGCCGGCCTTGAGCCGGGGCCGCGGTCACCGGTCCGACTCCGCACGGGCGTGGCGTTCGAGCTCCGCCAGGTGCAGCAGCGCCGGCAGGGCTGCTGCCAGGGCGTCGATCTCGGCACCGGTGAGTTCGTCGATCAACCGTGCGTACGCGTCGACGCCCGCCTGGCGTCGCGCCCGGACGTACGATGCGCCGGCCTCGGTCAGGCACACCAGCGTGACCCGCTTGTCGGACGGATCGCCCTGCCGCTCGACCAGCCCGGATTCCTCCATCACCCGGACCAGGACGGTCATCGCGGGCTGGGTGACGCCCTCGGCCACGGCCAGATCGGTGATCCGTCGCGGGCCGGTCTTGTCCAAAGTGGCCAAGGTGGCGGCGGACGTCAGGCTCATGTCGCGGGGGAGGCGTCTGACGGCTCTGGTGGCCAGGCCGTAGAGGGCTGACCCGATGGCTTCGGATGCGTCGTGCGCGGCGTCTCGGCGACTCATGCCTGAAGCATAGCAAGTTTATATGAATACTTTATGTATTCCCCGATCGGCGTTCGGCGCGCGGTTCTGAGCGCCCTGTTGACCCCTGTGGAGGCGGCGTGGTGATGCCGGTCGTGAGCGCGGCGAGGGACTTTGGCCACCATGTGCTGACGTGCGGCAGCGCGTCGCGCACCACCGCGGTGGCATCGGCGGTGGCGCCTCGATGGGCGTCACTGCTCCGGCGCTGCGCGTCGACGCACCGTCATCGG
The DNA here is from genome assembly GCF_040636125.1 of Streptomyces sp. NPDC006733. NCBI lineage: Bacteria > Bacillati > Actinomycetota > Actinomycetes > Kitasatosporales > Streptomycetaceae > Streptomyces > Streptomyces sp. NPDC006733. The sequence continues at coordinate 88,502 of NZ_JBEYJD010000014.1, forward strand.
GAGTTGGTCCAGGTCGGACCGGTTCGCCGTCCACCCACGGGCAGGTCCCCCGGACGATTGCGTACCCAGCGGCGCGGCCGCCCGGGGTCCACATCGGCATGTCGTCGGCGCCGACGGCGTCGCCACTCGAAGATTCACGGGGCGTCGCGGGCGTTGTGCACCCGTCGAGCCCCTGCCGGCGCGCCGTGCCCGCCAGGCACGGTGACGCGCGCGCGTCCTCTATGCCCCGTCCTGGTTGTCGCGCAGCGAGTGAATCATGCTCCGTAGGATGTGGAGCGCGGCGGACTGCTCGGGTGCGGTCAGGCCGGCCAGCATTCTGACCTCGACGGAGCGGACCGCTACGGTCGCCTGCTCCAGGCTTTTCCGGCCGCGGGCTGTGAGCTGGGTGGGGAGAACCTTCCCGACCGGTGCCTGGGCGGGTCTGGTCACGTAGCCGTCCCGCTCCAGGGACTGCAGCAAGGTGTTCATCGACTGCCGGGTCACGAACGCGCCTCGTGCGAGGTCGGAGTTCGACAGGCCCGGGCGCTGGGCCAGCAGTTCGAGGCACGAGTAGTGCGTCACGCTCATCCCGAGCGGCCGCAGCACGGCCTCCATGGCGGCGCGCAGGGCGCTCGATGCCTCTTTCAGCAGGTAGCCCAGTGATGTGTCCAGGTCGATGCCGGCACCGTCTTGCCTCATGTCAGTATTCTGACATAGATTCGGCGTGTCAGAAAACTGACATGAATGAAGGAGTTTCGTCATGCCCGTCACCGGACCCGACTTTCTCTCGCTGCAGGCGCGTGACCTCGACGCTTCGCGGGCGTTCTACGAGCAGTACCTCGGCCTCGTCCGCTCGCCGGCCGGACCTCCGCACGCCGTCGTCTTCGAGACGAAGCCGATCGCGTTCGCCTTGCGCGATGTCGTCCCCGGCACCGATCTCGCATCGGTGGTCCGGCCCGGCATCGGTGCCGCGATCTGGCTCCACGCCACTGACGTCCAGGCCATCCACGATGCGCTCGTCGCCGACGGTCACGCCATCGTCTCCGCACCGATCGACGGTCCCTTCGGCCGGACCTTCACCTTCGCCGACCCCGACGGCTACCACGTCACCCTCCACGACCGCGCTTGAGGTCTCATGCGCCACCGACGATCACCCGGCCCCGAAGACCGCGATGACGCCCCAGGCTCGAGGTTGAGGTCGTGCAAGGAGGCAGGCTCTGCACCACTCCTCTCGACGGCCCTGACCCCACGGCCCTGACCCCGTGGACCTGGCCCCATGGCCCGGACCCCACGGTCATTCCCGCGGTCGAGTCCCGGGAGCGGGCATCCCTTCCCTGCCGCGTCGCCTCCCGCAGGGGGTGCGGGTCCGCGCAGCGGCTGTCGGAGTGTCGGCCTGCGGCTGACATGCGCCACGGCGATCACGGAGTCGCGACGCGCCGTGGGCGCTGGAGGCTCTGGCGCCCGCAGCGCCATCATGACGGGCTGAACCACTTTGGGATCCTGGAGGGCCGCCGCCCGACGCCGTCACCGTGCGCCTGGACACCGGCGAACGCGGCCTGCGCGAACGCATCGTGCACCAGGGGAGAAGGCACTCATCCGAGCCCGTCGGCGTGGGCACGGCGAACGCGCTCATGCGTGGGAGAACGCCGTTCATCGCCTCGCCCAGTACGACGAGCGTCGCGTCACGGTGATGGATGCCGTGCTCGACTTCGCCGACCCAGTCATCACCGTGCGCAGGCTGATCCGGCGGTCCTGGACAACTCACCGCTGAAACGAACGCTCCCATGGCCGGCGGTGATCCTTCGGCCCCGCTCCGGTCACGTCGGCAGATCGGCGGCGAGGAAGGGGGTGAGGAGCGCGAGCAAGGCGTCGGGGCGGTCGAGGGGGATGATGTGGCCGCAGTTCGGGACCTGGTGCCCGACCAGATCATCGGTGAAGGGACGGAGTTGGCGTGCGAGGCCCGTGCCGACGGGATGCGAGCCGATCGCCAGAGTGGGCATGGTCAGCCGGCCCGTCACGACCGCATCCTGCAGCTGCTGCGCGCTGGTGGGCAGGGCCCGGTAGTAGGCGAACGCGCAGCGCAAGGCCTCGCTCCCGGTGTACGCGTGGACGAAGGCCGCACGGATGGCGTCGGGTACTCCGCGCCCGCGCGTCCCCGCGTCGAGGAAGAAGTCGATGTACGGGGCCTCGTTGCCGGCCAGGACGGTCTCGGCGAGACCGGGGACGGCGTGGAAGCCGAACCACCACGGGGGGCCGCCCGCGACGACGTGCTCTGCTCCGGGCAGACGGCCGAGCAGCGCTTCCATCACGACCAGGCGCCGGACGAGGTCGGGCCGGCGCAGCGCGAGCAGGGCGGCGGGGGCGGCGCCCGCGTCGATGGCGACCACCGCTGCCGAGGGTTCGCCGAGGGCGTCGAGCAGCCCCGCGGCGTCGGCGGCGAGGGTGCCGGCGTCGTAGCCGTCGACGGCACGTTCACTGGCGCCGAAGCCGCGCAGGTCCGGGGCGATGACCCGGTACCGACGGGCCAGTCGGCCCAAGATGCCGCTCCAGAGTTGCCAGGTGTGCGGGAAGCCGTGCAGCAGGAGAACGGCAGGTCCGTCCCCCGCGATGGCGACGTTCAGTTCGACGCCGTTCGTCGCGACGCGGCGCAGATGGGGTGCGGCGGTCACCGGCACGATGACTCCTCCCGATGGTTACCATTGGTTACTACGAAACGATAAGTAACTATCCGGCCGCTTCCAAGGCGGCACTTTCAGGGAAGGTGGTGAGCCGCAGGTGACCACCCAAGGAGCGTCGGACGCCGGTCGCGGGATGCGCGGTGATCTGTTCGATCCCCACTGCCCGACGCGGCAGTTGCTGGACCGCATCGGGACGAAGTGGACGTCCATGGCGGTGAAGACGCTCGCCGATGCCGCGCCGGACGAGGTGCGCTTCGCGGAGTTGAAGCGCCGGATGCCCGGCGTCTCGCAGAAGATGCTGTCGGTGACGCTGCGAAGCCTGACCAGCGACGGGCTGGTCTCGCGCCGCGTCGAACCGAGCGTGCCCCCGCGGGTCTTCTACCGGCTCACCGGCCTGGGGCTGTCCCTGGAAGCCGCGCTGGCGGGGCTGCGGACCTGGGCGGAGGAGCACATGGCCGAGATCGGCCGTGCCAACGCAGCCGACGCCCAGGAGGCCGGCGAGGGATAGGCCGGCGGATTCCCCGCTCAGTACGGAGGCCTCGGGTCCTCGCTGTGGACTACTCCGCAGGGGTGGCGACGGCCGGCAGGGCCTGTTGATAGAGCGCGACCAGCACGCCGTGCACGGGCTGGTCCGCTGCGTCCTCCTCCGCCTCGTCGACCAGGCCGGCGAGAATCCTCCCGAGTTCTCCGGCCTTCGCGGGGCTCAGCCGCAGGTGGCGCAGGGTCAGGTGGGTCTCGCCCGGTGCGAGGTCCAGTTCCTGGGCGACCGCGGCCAGCATCGCGGCGGTGCCGGCCGCTTGTGGTTCGGCAACCAGCATGCGCCGGGCCGTGCGCTGGAAGTACTGCTCCGTGCCGCCGCGGACCTGGCGGCTCTCGGCGACGTGGACGATCCCGGCTTCGCGGAGCACTTTGACGTGATGGGCCACGGTGCCCTTCTTCGCGTCGAGTTGCGCCGCCAGCTGGCTGAGGGTGGCCGGCCGCTGGCCCAGGGCGAAGAGCAGCCGCTGGCGCAAGGGGTGAGCCAGCGCCGCGAACTGCTCGGGCGCACGGATCTCCAGGACGTCCTCAGGAGGGGGCTGATGGGAGGGTTGGTTGCTCATACCGAAAGTGTCCAATTAGCTTGACGCTTTCGCAAGGGTGATGCTCTACTCCCGGTCATGACGACGCCTACGAAACTTCAGCCAGCCCCGGTCATCGACGAGACCGCCCAACTCCTGACCGAGCACTACGTGTTCCCCGAGATAGCTGAGCAACTCGCCGCCTTGCTGCGGCGGCGCCTGCACGAGGGCGCCTATGACGTCGACGCCGCCGAGGACCTCGCCCCGCTGGTCACCGCGGATCTGCAGTCCGTCAACGGCGACCGGCACCTGAGCTTGAAGTACCACGCCGAACCGGTCCCCCCGGAGCAGGGGGAAGCCACCTTGCAGGCCATCCGCCGGGACTTCGACACCTCGCTGGGCGGTGCACCCCGCACGGAACTGCTGGATGGCCGCGTCGCGCTGCTGGAGCTGGCACCGATGCTGTTTCCGCTGGGATGGGCCGCCGAACCGCTGAGTGCCGCCCTGACGCTGGTCTCCCGCGCCCAGGCGCTTATCGTGGACCTGCGCGCCAACCGGGGCGGCGACCCGGACACCGTCGCCTTCGTCTGCAGCTACCTCCTGGACCAGCGCACCCACCTCAACACCATGTACTGGCGCGACGGCGAGCGCAGCGAACAGTCCTGGAGTCAGCCGCACGTTCCCGGAGCGAGCTTCGGAGGCAGCAAACCGCTGTACGTCCTGTCCAGCGGCACCACCTTCTCCGCCGCCGAGGAGCTGGCCTACGACCTGCAACAGCTCGGCCGCGCCGTCGTCGTCGGCGAGCGCACCCGCGGGGGAGCGCACCCGCGCAACGGCTGGACCGTCCACCCCCACCTGGAAGCCGCCATCCCGGTCGGCCGCGCCATCAACCCCGTCTCCGGCACGAACTGGGAGGGCACCGGCGTCCAGCCGGACGTCCCCTGCGCCGCCGCTGACGCCCTTGACCGCGCTCACACGCTGGCCCTCGCCCGGCTGGACGGCTGATCGGAAACCGTGGTCGCGGGCGCGTGAGGGCAGACAACGCGCCCCGGCAGACGGCCTGCTCGATGCCCCGGAACACCCGCAGGACGGCGGGCCCGTGCGCCCTCACATCCGGGATCGCAGCACGTCGACCTCACAGCCCGGCGCGAACGGGTCGAAGCCGTGCTCGACCAGCCAGCGAACCACCAGCAGACTGCGGACCGACCACCACGCGCGGATCACGTCGAGGTCGATGGCGGTGCCGTAGCCGGCGACGACGTCACCGAGGTGCTCCTCGTGTCCGAGCGTCAACGTCGCGAGGTCGTACAGGGCATCACCCGGGCCCGCCTCGGACCAGTCGATGATGCCCGTGATCTTGTCGCCGTCGGCGAACACATGAGTGAGCTGCAGGTCGCCGTGTGTGAACGACGGTGTCCACGGCCGGAGCGCGGCCTCGGCAACCCGGCGGTTGCGGGTGACCAGATCGGCGGCCAGGACGCCGTCCCCCACGAGCCGCTCGCACTCGGCGTCGAGATCCGCCACCAGCGCGTCGAGGCCCCGGCCCCGGGCGGGCCAGGGCGGCAACGGCGCGTCGTGCAGCGTCCGGAGGGCGGCACCGGCCGCGGCCCACGCGGCCGGGGACGCGGTCGACGGCTCGCCGAGGCGGCCGAGTGCCGTCCCCGACAGGGCCGCGATCGCGAGCACGGGCGGCTTGCGCCACAGCACCCGCGGGGTCGGAACCGGTGCCAGGGCCATCGCCGCGACCTCGACGTCCAGGCGCGTCTGATCGGCGTCGACCTTCAGGAACACCTCGCCGACCCGCAGGGTCGCGCGCTCGGCATGGGCGACGACCACGTGGACTTCCTCCATGGGCGCCCAGTATCCCGGGAGCTGCCGTCCGCGTCGCCGGGTTTGCCGCGGGCGACGACGCGGCTGACCGCGACCCGTTCCCTGGCGGGTCGGGCACGGCACCGCCCGCTGACCAGATGAAGCCCCTGCCCGGCAGGCCGGTCCGCGCGCCGATGGTCCCCGGACCGGACCCAGACCGCCGACGGGCGCCTGAGCCGCGTCATACGCCACACGGTCCGCACCAGGCCACGTTCGCCGTGTCGACGACGGTGCCGCGCCCACGGCTCCATGGCGGTCAAGCCCCTGCGCCAGAGGGCGTGAGGATTCCGTGCGGCGAAGGCGGTGGTCCTGCGGACCCCGGCGTCAACGGAAGCCGGCGGTCGCACCTGCCGCGGTGCCTCGGTCCGGACACACGCGCGGCGCCCTCTCGTGCGCGTTGCGGCGTGCTGCCCGCCGCCGTGCCGTGGGTGTGGGGGCCTCGGGCCCCGCACCCGAACGCGGCCTCCGATCACCCTCTAGGGGGAGAAGGTGACGTTGTCCCGGGGCCTCGGCCGCGGCTTCCCGTCGATGCCGGTGTGGCGCCCGGAGTAGCGGACCTCGGCGGTGTTGCGCCGGCCGGGGGTGGGCCGCACGGCGATGGCCAGCTTCTTCAGGTGGGCGAGCTGCTCCTCCTCGGTCAGGAGGCCGGCCGGTTCCGCGGTGGAGCCGTCCCAGTAGGCGTGCGGCGCCCATTCGCCGCGCTCGTCCTGGACCTGCTCCACGGAGCCGTTCAGGCCCTGCCGGGTGATCGCGCCGCGGTGGGGCTCGGCCGCGGGGCGCGCGTGGTCGCTCAGGGGCGGTGCGGTGGCCATCGTGGCCGCCACCAGGGCCTGGGCGGCGTGCCGCCAGGAGTAGCCCTTGAGCAGCTCGTACAGTTTGTCGGCCTGGTTGCGGGCACCCGGCAGGTTCTTGCGCAGGCTCTCCAGGGCGTCGGCCCACGCCAGCGCCCGCGCGTCGGCGCCGCCGTCGACCTCCGTGTTCTTGGCGGAATCCATGTGGACGGGCGCGTCGACCACGCCCATGAAGGAACCGCTGGTCACCTGGGACAGGAACTGAGCTGCACCGCTCTCGCCGTTGACCAGCACGGGCAGGCTGCGTCCCCCGCCTTCGGTGGCGACCAGGCCGAAGCCTTCGTGCAGCGACGGCATGATCACCGCGTGGGTGGCCTCCCGGTCGTCGTCCAGGTCCTTCGGGTTCTTGGTGAAGGGGAGCATGGTGACCCCGCCGGCGCCATGGGTGTCGACGATGTTCTGCCACCGGGCGAGGGCGGGGTCGTCCTGGCCCGGGGTGCCGCGGATCGTCATCCGGACATCGAGTCCGCGACCGCCCTCCTCCTTGGGACGGCGCAGGATGCCGATCGCGCGGACCGCCGCCTCGACGCCCTTGATCTCGTCCGTGGCCCGTCCAGGGAGCAGCACCTTGAGCTTGCGCGGCAGATGCAGCAGGTATTTGGCCTGGTTGGTCGCGGAGGGCTGGACCGGTGTGCCGATCTCGGTGCCCGGGATGAATTCGTGCAGTGCCGGGACGCGCAGCACGCCGTCCGAGAGCCGTTCGGCCTCCTTGGTGAGCAGCGATCCCACGCCGGCCACCAGGTCGGGCCTGCGCATGGCCTGACGTTCCTGGATGGCCTTGCCGGCGCCGTTCTTCGGCTTTCCCTTGATCTTGTCCAGCCGTACGGGACTGGTGTGCAAGAAGTGCACCACGCGTGCGCTGGGGTACCAGTTGTCGCGGATCATCTGCGCGGCCGGCCCGGAGAAGCGGGAGTGCCCGATGACGATGTCGAAGGAGTCCGCTGCGCCCGGCAACCGGTAGTCGCGCGGCGCGCCCTGGGCGACCACCTTGAGGCGGTCCCGTCCCTCCTCCACGTCGGGCACCTGCGCGTTGATGATGTGGGCGCCGCCGTGGGACTCGACCGTGCCCTTGTGGTCGTAGTCCGCCTCGGCGTTGACGGTGAGCACGGTGACGTCGTGGTCCTCCTTGAGCCCCTTGACCAGCTCCATGTTGAAGACCGGGACGCCGCCCCCGCCGTGCCCACTGCGGTCGCAGACCACCAGCACCCGGCGGCGCGGCTGCTCCGTTCCCGCGCCCTGCTCGCCGGGGTGCGCCCTCGTCCGCTGCACGGTGCCCGGCTGGGCGAGGCTGCGTTGCACCGGCGCGCCGTGCGCGTGGTCGTGCCCGTCCCCGGCGTGGTGCGGTGCGGGCGCCGGGGCATCGGCGAGCCGCTCGTTGGCGCTCGCCGCGCGCTCGAAGGGGTCACCGGGATCCGACACCCGCACCCCGTCCCCGCGGTCGGCTCCGGCGACCGCGCCCTTGCGCTGCTGGGAGACGTGAGTCAGCTCGTGGAACAAGGTCCGGTCATCGATGCTGCCGGACCCGGAGACGATGTTGTCGCCCACGGTGTAGGCGTGCGCGTCCACACTCGCCGCGGACCGCTGGGCGACGAGGTCCGTGTGCAGCCGGACGCGGGAGAAGTCCTCCCCGAAGGCGGACTCGGCCCTCGCGCGCTGCACCGGGTTCAGCGGCGCACCGCTCCGGGACGTCACCGCCTTGATCTCCGCGCCGGCGTCCAGCTGCGGCGTTTCCTCCAGGCTCTGGCTGCCGGGAAGATCTCCCGCGAGGCGCAGGGACTGCACCACCGCGGCGTTGCCCACGCTGCGCTGCAGCGCGAGCAGCCGCTGCTGCGGCGCGGGCGCCGAGTGCCGCGACACCGGGGTGGACTGCGCCGACTGCTGCGTGTCCCGGATCTTGCGCATGCTCATCGCGGTCCTCGGTGTCGGTGATCCTTCGCGCCCCAGGATAGGTTCCCTCCCTGCCCGATTACAGGGGCAACAAGGGCACTGGTGAGGGCAGTTGAGGGCACGCAGGGATCCCGCCGCGGCCCGGCGGGGCAACGCCCGGTGCGGCGCCGGACCCATCGTGCCGGGCCGTATCCCCCGGGACCGGACCCGGCGCCCTGACCGGACACACCGCCCGACGGCCGCACCCCGCCGCAGTAAATCGCTCGAGACGCGACCACCCGCCTTGTACCGTGGCGGGATGCGTTCCTACGACTTCCTCTGAGTCCGGGCACGGCCGTAGCCGCCGTTTCTGCCGCCCGTAGACCCGTCGCCTTCTCAGGGAAATGTCATGCGCGAACGCGCCCCTCTCGTCCTGCCCGCTGCCGTGGCGCAGCTGTCCGTCAAGAACGTCACCAAGTCCTATGGCACCCGGACCCTCCTCGATCAGGTCTCCTTCACCCTCCGACCGGGGGAGCGGGTCGCGGTCATCGGGGAGAACGGCTCCGGCAAGTCCACCCTCCTGCGGTTGCTCGCCGCAGCCGAACCCCCGGACACCGGGGAGATCACGGTCAGCTTCCCCGGCGGTACGGGGTACCTGGCGCAGACCCTCGATCTCACGCCCGACGGCACCGTGCAGGACGCCGTCGACCAGGCGCTGGCCGACCTGCGCGACCTGGAGCGCCGCCTGCGCGCGGCGGAGACGCGGCTGGGCGAGGCATCGCCGGAGGAACTCGACTCGTACGGCGCCTTGCTGATCGCCTTTGAGGACCGCGGCGGCTACACGGCCGACGCCCGCGTGGAGGCCGCCTTGCACGGGCTCGGGCTCGGCGCGCTCACCCGCGACCGCCCGCTCGGCACGCTGTCCGGCGGAGAACAAGCGCGCCTCGCCCTCGCCTGCGTGCTGGCCGCCGCCCCGGAACTGCTCTTGCTGGACGAGCCGACCAACCACCTCGACGCGACCGCGGTGCGGTGGCTGGAGGGACATCTGGGCGCGCACCGGGGCACCATCGTCGCGGTCACCCACGACCGCGGCTTTCTGGAGCGCCTCGCCACCACCCTCCTCGAGGTCGACCGGGACGCACGCACGGTCACCCGCTACGGCGACGGATGGAGCGGCTACCGCACCGCGAAGGCCGCCGCCCGGCGCCGCGCACAGCAGCAGTACACGGAGTGGCGTGCGGACCTGACGCGGGCCGAGGAACTGCTCGAGGCCGCCGGCAGGCGCTTGGCCACGACCGGCAAGGACCCGCAGCAGGGCTTCGGCAAGCACCGCCGCTCGCACGAGGCCAAGCTCGGCGGCCAGGTGCGGGCGGTCCGCGAGCGGCTGGCCCATCTGCGACGCCACCCCGTGGCGTCGCCGCCGGAGCCCTTGCGGTTCACGGCCGTGCCCGCGGCGGCCGGCGACGGGCCCCTGACCGGCGGCCCGCTCGCCGTCTGCGACGGGGTGACGGTCGGCGACCGGCTCCACCTGGAGGGCCTGTTGATGATCGCCCCTGGGCAGCGGCTGCTGGTCACCGGCGAGAACGGCGCCGGCAAGACGACCTTGCTGCGCGTCCTGGCGGGCGACCTTGCCCCGGACCGCGGCACAGTGTGCCGCCCGGCGCGGATCGGGTACCTGGCGCAGGAGCTCCCGGCCCGCTCCCCGCGGCTGCCGCTGCTCGCCGCGTTCGCGGCCGGGCGCCCCGGGGCGCCGGAGGAGTACGCCGAGGTGCTGCTGGCCCTGGGCCTGTTCCGTGCGGAGGACCTGCCCGTGCCGGTGATGGCGCTGTCGGTGGGGCAGCGGCGGCGGCTGCAGATCGCGCGCCTGCTGACCCGGCCCGCGGACCTGCTCGTTCTTGACGAACCCACGAATCACCTGGCGCTCGACCTTGTCGAGGACCTGGAGGCCGCGCTCGCGGCGTATCCGGGCGCGGTGGTCGCTGTCTCGCACGACCGGGGCTTTCGCGAGCGGTTTGCCGGCGAGCGATTGGAGCTGGAGCGCGGTCGCCGTCGGGGACCGGACTGAGCGGCGGCGCGCCGGCCCGACGACCGCTGCCCGGGAAGCCGCGCAATTCCGGGAGCGCGAGGGCCGCTGGCGGTCGCGTTGCTGCTGCAGCCGGGTGGGGCGTAGAGCGCGCTGGTGGCGATCGTCGCCGGCGCGAGGCCGGGCGCCGCGTGCGGTCCGCCCGTCGGATCGGCGGGCCCGTGGGACCGCGCCGATCCGACGGGCGGGGGAGTGTATCGGCGCTCAGGTCACGGCGCCTGCGCTGGTCGGGGAAGAAATCCCCGCCGTGGGCCGGGTGGTGCGGGCTGGTGATGAGGTCGGTCGTCTGGTGCCGGGAGCGGGCGTGGAGGTGGTGCGGGCCTGCGTGACGGCGTCGTAGAGGGAGGTCGGGTCGTCCGCGTGCAGCCTGATCACCTGTATGGGGCGGGGGGAGCCGAGGCACGTCGGCACGGTGACCGGTTCGGTCAGGTTGAGGGTGAGGGAGGTCGGCGAGCCGATCGGCAGGTTCAGTTCGTTGTCCTTCTTCCCGTGCGTGAACCGCGTCTCGCGTCGGAGAGTGGCGATCTGGCCGAGCGGCACGAAGCGCCGGCCTGGCGATCGCCCAGGCCGGCGGGCGGGCGGGGCGAGGTCACGCAGGGGCGCCGAGCGGCGGGTGGTCGAGCACGCGGGGCTGGTACTCGACCAGCTGGATGCGGCCGTCGAAGGTGCGGTGCTCGGTCATCTCGAGGGCGACGTCCGGATAGCCGTCGTAGATGCGTTCCTGGCCCGTGGCCCCGGTGATCACCGGGAACATCACGACCCGGAAGCGGTCGACGAGTCCGGCGCGTAGCAGGGAGCGGCACAGGCTGAGGCTGCCGATTGTGCTGAGGAGCCCCGAGCCGCTGGACTTCATGGTGCGGACCGTCTCGACGGCGTCGTCGCGGATGAGTGTGGAGTTGGCCCACGTCAGTGGCTCCTTGAGCGAGGAGGAGAACACCACCTTGGCCGCTTGCGTGAGCTCGTCGACGGATGCCTCTTCTTCGGGCCGGAACTCGTCTTGGCCATCGGGGACCGTGCCGGCGGCGAAGCCCGACATCAGGCGGTAGGTGTTCGCTCCCATCAGATACGTGACCTCGGGCTGCTCGCCGAGCCAGGCGAGGTACTCCGGGCCCTCGAGGCCCCAGAATCCGGGCCATCCCTCTCCTGACGCATAGCCGTCGAGGGACGTGATGAAGTCGACGAGAAGCTCCGACATAGCGGTGTCCTACCTTTCTAGGTGTGGGTCGGCTCCGGTCATTCGTAAGATCGGAGGGCCCGGGGGTTCTGGGTATGGCTGATGCGCGGGCCGCCGTCGGATGGCTCAAAGGACTTGGCCGCCCGGAGTCCTGCGACGGCTCGACCGCCAATTGGGATACGCGACTTGATCGCTTCTGTAGGACAACGTCGGCGAGGTCGTCTGCGGGTGTGATGTGACACTGCGAGCTGGCGGAGGGGAACGTGCCCGAGATCTGGGCCGGAGTGGACATCGGCAAGGAACACCACCACTGCGTGGTGATCGACGCGGACGGCAAACGGCTGTTGTCCCGCCGGGTCCTGAACGACGAGACCGAGCTGCTCCAGCTCATCGGTGACGTCCTGGCGATATCCACCGACGTGCTGTGGGCGGTCGATCTCAACCACGGTGGCGCCGCCCTGCTGATCGGCCTGCTGCTCGGCCACGACCAGCCCGTGGCCTATCTGACCGGTCTGGCGGTCCACCGGGCTTCGGCCACCTATCGCGGCGAGGGCAAGACCGACGCGCACGACGCCTTCGTCATCGCCGACCAGGCGCGCATGCGCAAGGACCTCGGTCTGCTGCGGCCCGGCGACGAGATCGCCGTCGACCTGCGCACGCTGACCACCCGGCGCCTGGACGTCGTCTTCGACCGCACCCGGCAGAGCAACCGCCTCCGGGCCCAGCTGCTGGAGATCTCTCCCGCGTTGGAGCGGTCGCTGGAGCTGGTCAACAAGGGGCCGGTGATGCTGCTGACCGGTTACCCGACCCCGACCGCGATCCGCCGGGCCGGTGCCAAGCGGATCGAGACCTGGCTGAGGAACCGCAAGGTCCGCGGCGCCGCCGCGCTCGCGAAGACAGCCGTGGAGGCCGCCCAGGCCCAGCAGACCGCGCTGCCCGGCGAGAAGTTGGCTGCCGCCATGGTGGCCCGCCTCGCGAAGGGGGTGATGGCCCTCGATGAGGAGATCGCCGAGCTCGACGCCCTGATCGAGGCCACGTTTCGCGAGCATCCGCACGCCGCGGTGATCCGCAGCCTGCCCGGTATGGGCCCGAGGCTCGGTGCCGAGTTCATCGCCGCGACCGGCGGAGACATGGACGCCTTCGGCAGCGCTGACCGCCTGGCTGGCTTCGCCGGCCTGGCACCCAGACCTCGTGACTCCGGCCGCACCAGCGGCAACCTGCACAGGCCCAAGCGCTACCACCGCGGCCTGCTGCGGTCGATGTACCTGTCCGCGATGGTCAGCATCACGACCTGCCCCGCGTCCAAGGCGTATTACCAGCGCAAGCGAAGCGAGGGAAAGGGTCACAAGCAGGCCCTGCTCGCTCTCGCCCGCCGCAGGATCAACGTGCTGTGGGCGATGATCCGTGACGGACAGTGCTACCAAGGTTCACCTCCCATCACGGGAGCGGCTTGACATCACGATTGGGAAGTCCTTTCCTGGGGTGTCACGAGCTTGGACCGGCTGGGAGCCACAAACTCATCGGCCGCGCTGCGGTGTATCGAGAAAGCCCGGGCCGTTGCAACCGAACAGCTCGACGTCCGCCTCGCGGACGGCCCGTACGGCCCCGTACAGCTCGGGCCCGAGCGCCTGGCCGCAGCTCCGCCGACTCAGCCAGGAAAGGGAGGCGAGGACCAGCAGGCTGGGTAACCTGCGACCACCGCCGGCCGGCGGTGATTGCAGGTGGGAAGGGAAGGGACCCGCTGGCGTCTCGCAGGCCGCGCCTGCGCGCGCCGGCGGCAGCCGTGGGCGAGGGATGTCGCGGCCCGGGCGCTGGGTTCCGTGAGCGGTGCAGTGCGGCGGGCCGAGGATGACGCCGCCGTGGCGTGCGGATGCCACTGCCATCAGGGGCTTGGCGGACTCGCAGCCGTCGGGGTGCGGGGTGTGAGGTCGCGTCCGGCGTGGCGGAACATGCCCTCGATGCCGCCGGGCGTGGCGACCGTCGGCGGCCTGGAAAATCGGTTCTGGACGGGTGCCTCCGTCGCTAGAGTGCGGCCGTGGAGATCACCTACCAACGCTTCCAGTCCAGCGACGCAGAGGAGCTGGTCGGTTTCCTCTCGGGCTGCGTCTGGCCGTTTCACGGCTCGCAGGTTGTTGACCAGGCCGAAGCCCGGCAGTGGATTGCAGAGGGCCGCTATGACGGCCAGGACACCCGGACGTTCTGGATCGTGGTTGACGGTGAGCGAACCGGCCTGGTCCGTCTGATGGACCTGTGCGACGACACGCCGCTGTTCGATCTGCGGATCCGCTCCGAGCACCGAGGGCAGGGCCTCGGAGGACAGGCTTTGACCTGGCTCACCAGGTACGTGTTCACCGAGTTCCCCCAGGTCCAGCGAATCGAGAGCACCACGCGGCAGGACAACCTAGCGATGCGCCGCGCTTTTCGAAGGTGTGGTTTCGTGAAGGAAGCGCACTACCGCGACGCGTGGCCGGCCTCCGACGGGAAGGTCCGTGACGCCGTCGGGTATGCGATTCTGCGACGTGACTGGCTCTCTGGCAGCACAACGGTTCCTGACTGGAACGACGAGCACCTCCTTGGATCGGAGGGCGCTTGATCCGGCTGCCGCGGTCTCTTCGCGCTCGACCAGGACGTCGTTGGCGCACCCGGAGCGGACCAGGGCAACCAGATGAGCTCCGGTGGTCGCACGCCAGCGGTCGGCCCTGCGGTGCCCCTGCTCCGCAGCTTGACCGACCTGCTGGGCCAGCGCCCGACCCCTCGGTCGGCCCGGCGAAATGCCGTTGCCGCCCGGCTCGCGCACTGCTCCCAGCAGCCGCGCACCCTGCGCCACCCGCGGCTCCGTGAACGTCTCCGCCCACACCCGCTCAGCGCTCGTGGCCGGCGCACTGGCAGGTGTCGCCCTCCCTGCCCCAGGGCAGCGGGTCGCTCGCGCGGAGGACCGTAAAGGGCGCGCCCGCCGGGGCCGAACCGCCCGATCTCGCTGACCAGCGCGGCCGTGTCCAGCCGTTGCCGGGCCATCCCTCCGGCGAGGTCGAGGAGCGGGGCGACGGTGCGGCTCAGCCGGTTGTCCCTCGTGTCGCGGATGGGCGCCGGCCGTGGCCGCGCTATCGCGCGCTGGGCGGCGACAGCCGCTGGGTGATCCGGTCGAACAGCTCCGTCAGCGGCTCGCCGACGTCCCGGCCGAACTCGCTCAGCCCGTAGGTGACCTGGGGCGGCGTCGTCGGCTCGACCTCCCGCCAGACCAGGCCGTCCTCTACCAGCGCACGCAGGGTCTGGGCGAGCATCTTCTCGCTGATGCCCTGGATGCTCTCGCGCAACTCGTAGAACCGCAGGTCGTTGCTCCGCAACGCAATCAGCACCCAGACGCCCCACCGGCTGGTCACATGGTCGACCACGTTCCGTGCGAGACAGTCGGTGTGAAACACGTCATACCGCGGACCTGCCTCGGCCACTGTGGGCTGCACGCTTCCCGTCATCTCATGAGCTTACCTCGAGGTATGTCCTTACCAAAAGTAAGTCGCTGCTCCTAGCGTGACGATCACACGGATCAACCAGCAAGGAGCACAACATGATCGTAGTAACCGGGGCGACCGGGAACATCGGCCGGCCGTTGACGCAGGCACTGGCTGAGGCGGGCCAGCAAGTGACGGCCGTGTCACGCCACCCGGCGGTGGTGCCGCACGGCGTCCGCCACGTGGTGGCCGACCTGGCCCAGCCGGCCGGCCTGCAGCCCGCGCTGGACGGGGCGAAGGCGCTGTTCCTGCTGCTCTCCGGCGACCTGCACGCCATCGGAGCCAACCCCGCCGACCTCATCAGCGCAGCGCAGGCCAGCGGGGTCCGCCGGGTCGTGCTGCTCTCCACGCTGGGGGTGGTGACCCGGCCCTCCGGCCAGACGCGGATCGCGATGCGCGCACTGGAGGACACGCTGCGGGAGTCGGGCCTGGAGTGGACCATCCTGCGGCCGGGCGGCTTCGCCTCCAACGCCCTGTGGTGGGCCGAGTCCGTCCGCACGCGTCAGGTAGTCGCCGCGCCCTTCGGCGACATCGGGGTGCCGATCGTCGACCCGGCGGACATCGCCGCGGTCGCGGCAGCCAGCCTGCTGGAGGATCGGCACGCCGGCGGTATCTACGAGCTGACCGGCCCGGCAGTGATCACTCCGCGCCAGCAGGCGGAGGCCATCGCCGCCGCACTGGGCTCGCCCGTGAACTTCCACGAGCTCACCCGCGACGAGGCCAAGACCGCCATGACCCAGAGCATGCCGGCGGAGCTGGCCAACGACACGCTGGACATCCTCAGCTCCCCGACCCCGGCCGAATTGCGCGTCAGCCCGGACGTCGAGCAGGTCCTCGGCCGCCCCCCGCGCCCCTTCGCCGACTGGGCCGCCCGCCATGTCGCCGCGTTCCGCTGAGGCAAGTCAGCACCGCGGGACCTGCGGCCGGGCTTGGCGATCGACGGCCGCCAGGCGACGAACCTGGCCCGACGGTGACGCCGACCTGGCCCCCAGGCCGTGGGGAGCGGGGCGTGCGGCACGCGCCCTGGCCACCCCCCAGGGATCTGGGGAGGGAGGAGTCGACCCGACAGCCCGCCGGGCGCTACCTCCCACCCCAGAGCTGGGTCACGCGGACTCAGCCGCCCTGTGCGAGGACGTCGTTCAGGTACTGCAGGGCGAGCTTCTCGGCGTGGTGGCGCCGTTCCACGCCCGCTCCCTCGGGATCGGCATCGGACCAGCAGCGGTAGAGATCGACGCTGGCGAGGAGCGCCCGTCCGGCGTCGTCGCGGTCGTAGCCGCACAGAGTGCTCTGGAGGGAACGCGCCGCGTCGGGCGCGATGGTCTCCAGGCGGCGTACGCCGTGGGGGAGCGCGCCCACCCGGCGGGCTGCCAGAGGCCCGAGCACGGTCTCGCGCAGGTAGGTGAGGAAGCTGATGGTCTCGAACAGCTCCCCGCGGCCGAGCTTCGCCGCACCGTAGTGCACCCAGATCCAGAACCGGTCCTCGATCCACTGGAGGTCGAGCGGCGGGGGGATCGGCGGTTGCTGGCCGAGGGCGTCGGCGAGGAGTCCGTCCCGGTCCCACAGGATCTGCGGGTCGCCGGTCCGCTCGGCGAAGTAGGAGGCGCGGACGAACGTGAAGTCGACGTGCAGGAGAGGCGGCCCGACGAGCGTGATGATCAGGCGCGGCTCGCCGACATGCTCGCCGGTGAATCCGGCTACCAGGGACGTCCAGGAGCCGATCAGCGCCAGCCGCTCCCGCATGACCGCGTCGTACGCAGCGTCCTCGATGACCAGGATCAGGTCCACGTCCGAGTAGGCGTCGGGGCGCCCTCCCGCGAGGGACCCGGTGAGCGCCACACCGGCCACGCGCGCGTCCTGCCGGATCCGAGGCAGCGCGTCGCGAAGGAACTGGCTGTGCAAGAAGGGGATGTCCATCTGCTTTCCTTCCCATCGGAGCAAAGCAGAGCAACGTAACACTCGAGCCGGCGGGGACCGCAACTTGAATTCCTCCGCACCGATCCTCTGCGGAGCACGATCGACGATCGGCCGGTGAACCCCCTTGGCCCCGCGACCAGGTCGCAGAACCTGCTCGTACTCAAAAAGCGGAACGGGCCCTCCTCCGAGACCGGCAGGGTGCGCCCGTCTGCGCCCCTGGCGGATTGTCAGTTCCTGTGGTGCACGTGCGGACGGACCGGACGAGGTGATGTCCGGCCCGCCTGCTCGTCGCTACAGGTCGAGCTGGTACTGGCGTGTCGTGTGCGTTGGCATGTAGCCGAGGCTGTCGCTGATGTGTCGCATGTGCGTATTGCTGTCGGCGGTGTCGGTCAGGAGGCCGCCGAGGTCGGGATAGCGCTCGTGGGCTTGTCGTATCGACTCGGCCTTCATCCAGCGGCCCAAGCCGTGCCCGCGGTGCTCGGGCAGCACGCCGGTGCCGTAGTGCTGGCCATCACCCGTGCCCTGGCCCGGGACGACGAGTTCGGTGAATCCGGCGATCGAGTCATCGCGGGTGTCGATGGCGACGACGGTGTGCAAGTCGTCGCCGCGCTCCGCGACGGCCTTCGCCGCAGCCCGGACCCGGTCCACGTCCCAGGCCGCAGTGCCGTAGTCGGCATCGTCCATCGGCATGTCGTCCATGGCGCGACGTGAGGCGGCAAATGTCTGGGCGAGGGTGTCGGGGACGGTTCCGTGCCAGGACGCCAGTCGGTAGTCGGAATGCGGTTTCTCGATGATCTTGGTGAGAGCGGTGGTATCCACGTCGGCCAGTGGCAAGCGGGCGAACCTCATGGTGAGGACCTTGCGGAAGCCGCGGGCCGGCAGGAAGTTGTCGCCGGGCGACTCGGCCGGGGCCTGCGCCATGACGCAGCGTCGGGCGTTGTCCCGGGCGGCGGCCACGGCGGCGTCGAGGAGCCGTGAGCCGACGCCCTTGCGGCGCTCCACGGGATGGACGTGGAGGGTCAGTTCGGCCAGGTGGTCTTGTCCGCCGTCGAACAGGCGCAGAAAGGCCGTCCCGACGGGGTTGGAATCGGCGTCGGATGCCAACCAGGCGAGGCGGCGGCTGTGCGCCCCGTCGACAGGGTCGGTCAGTGGGGTGATGCGGAGCGACAAGGTGTCTCCGTCGTGAGGAGGGGGCAAAGGTCAGTACGCGGGCTCAACTGCTCGGCAATCCTGCGCATGTGCTCCACACCTCCTCGTCGACAGCGCCGGTCCTGATCACCCTGGACGGCTGGGAGAACGTACCCGGTCCAGCGCAGGCGCGGCAACGGATTAACGGACAGCTGGTCCGGCCACGGGGTTGCAGTCCTGGTGATGGCCGCGATCCGCACGGGTGCTGCGTCACGGACGGCGGGTCGGTCCCCTCGCGCGGGTATGCCGGTCGCGGTAGTCGGCACGCCGTCGATTGCGACCGGCCCCACCGCTCCGGCCGCCGGCACCATGAAGCCGACCATGGCGCGCACGGCGCCCGCGAAGCCCACGGCGATGCTCATGCCCACGGGCGGGCCGGCGGACGGGCCGAGCCGGTTCTCGGACAAGCCCGGCTATCAAGGGAGGTCGTCACGGTCCTGACCGGGCTGCGAACGGCACCGCCGCACCGTGACCAGCTTCAGTGACACCGTTGCATTCCAGTGTGCAGAAGTGAGTCTTGGACCCCTGTTGTGTACTGGGCGCATCCCGAACGGTTTTGGATGCACTTGGTCCCCGCGTTCTCTTCCTGCTCGGCTCCACGCCTCCAGGGGCGTGGTTCGTTGCGGGTGGGCGGTTTCCGTCACGCCTTCGGATACCTGGCCCGGCCTGGACGGTCCGATGCCCCGCACGATCTCTCTGGTCGTGTGGGGGTGGCGTCGTCCGTCGCCGGATCGGGTGTCCGAGGGCGCGTCGTCCGATCGCGATACCGGCGGCATTGTGACGGGACAGCATCGGGATCGCGAACACCTCCAGCAGAATCAGAAATCGAGCAGTAGCTGCTTCTGCGTTGCACGGAAACCGTTGTAACATGTCATCCAATCGATGACAGGCATGATGTCATCGACTTGTTGACCACTCTTGGGAGGTGCCCGTGACCGCAGCCGACCGGCCGTCCCCGGCCCACACCGACGCCCACAGTCCGGCGTCCTTCCTCGCCGCCGCGGCAGCCCTGGCCGCCATCGACGCCGCGTTGCGCGACGCCCAGCACGAGACTCCCGACGCCTCCGGCCCCGGCCCCGAGCAGGCGCTGGCCTCGTTGATGCTGCTGCGGCAGGTCCGCGAGCAGCTCGCCGGATGGGAGACCGGGCTGATCGAGACCGCCCGTGACGAGGGCGCCAGTTGGGCCGACCTCGCCGGCCCCCTGGGCGTCGCCAGCCGCCAGGCCGCCGAACGCCGCTACCTGCGCGGCCGCCCCGGCGCCGCCGGCACCACCGGTGAGCAGCGCGTGACGGCCACCCGCCAGGCCCGGGCCGCCGACCGCGCCACCGCCACCTGGGCCCGCGACCACGCGGCCGACCTGCGCAGCATCGCTGGACAGATCACCGCACTGCGCCACGTCGCCCCCGAAGCGCGCCCCGCCCAGGCCGCCCTGCGGGCCGCGCTCGGCGCCGCCGACGCCGCCGAGCTCCTCATCCCCCTGGCCGACATGCGCCCCTACCTCGATGCCCGCCACGCCGACCTCATCGCCAGCCTCGACACCGTCGACGACCGGCGCACGCGGACCCCGGCCGCTGACGATGCCTGACTCCCGCCCTCCGGTGGCTCCCCCTGCGGGTGGGGCCCGGCGCCCGCACTGAACCACGCCGAGGACGGGGCACCAGCCCGTCCCGGCCCGCATGCCACTCCGTTCCTGACGTTCCCACAGAAAGAGGCCCCCATGGGCAGCAGCGTCCAGACGCTGGAATTCCAGGCCGAGACCCGCCAGTTGCTCCGGTTGGTGATTCACTCGATCTACTCGAACAAGGACATCTTCCTGCGTGAGCTGATCTCGAACGCCTCCGACGCCCTGGACAAGCGGCGACTGGAATCGCTGACCGACTCCAGCCCCACCGGGAGCGACGCCGCCGACCTGCACATCGTGCTGGAGGTCGACCAGGACGCCCGCACCTTGACCGTCCGGGACAACGGGATCGGCATGACCCGGGACGATCTCGTCGAGCTGCTCGGCACGATCGCCAAGTCCGGCACCGCCGCCCTGCTGGAGAAGCTGCAGGAGTCCAAGGACGCCGCCACCGCCGAGAACTTGATCGGACAGTTCGGCGTCGGCTTCTACTCGGCGTTCATGGTCGCCGACAAGGTGACCGTGCGCACCCGCCGGGCCGGCACCGACTCCGGTACCCGGTGGGAGTCCGACGGTGAGGGCACCTACGACATCCAGGCCGTCGACGACCTGCCCGTGGGCACGTCGGTCACGCTGCACCTCAAGCCGGTCGACAGCGAGGACGGACTCGCCGACTACCTGTCCGAGTCGAAGATCCGCCAGATCGTCAAGCGGTACTCGGACTTCATCCGCTGGCCGATCCGGATGGCCGCAAACGGCCCCGACGCCGAGGGCGAGAGCCCCTCCGCCCTCGACACGCTCAACTCGATGAAGGCGCTGTGGGCCCGGCCGCGCAGCGAGGTGACCGAGGACGAGTACACCGAGTTCTACCAGCAGATCAGCCACGACTGGCTGGCCCCGGCGGAGACGATCCACATGCGGGCCGAAGGGACCTTCGAGTACGAGGCGCTGCTGTTCCTGCCCGCGCAGGCACCGTTCGACCTGTTCTCCCGCGAGACCAAGCGCGGCGTACAGCTCTACGTCAAGCGGGTGTTCATCATGGACGACTGCGAAGCGCTCATGCCCAACTACCTGCGCTTCGTCAAGGGTGTCGTGGACGCGCACGACCTGTCGCTGAACGTCTCCCGCGAGATCCTCCAGCAGGACCGCCAGATCCGCGGCGTGCGGCGGCGCCTGGTCAAAAAGGTCCTCGGCGCCCTGAAGGATATGCAGTCCAAGGACGCAGAGCGCTACGCGAAGGTATGGGAGCAGTTCGGCCGGGCACTGAAAGAAGGCCTGCTCGAGGACACGGACAACCTCGAAGCCCTGCTGGCGCTGATCTCGGCCGCCTCCACCCACGACCCGGAGAAGACCACCACGCTGCGCGAGTACGTCGCCCGCATGAAGCCCGGCCAGGACGCCATCTACTACCTGACCGGCGAGAGTCGCGCCATGGTGGAGAACTCCCCCCACATGGAGGCCTTCACCGCCAAGGGCTACGAGGTCCTCATCCTCACCGACCCCATCGACGAGGTGTGGACCGACCAGGTCCCCACCTTCGACGGCCACCGCCTGCAATCCATCGCCAAGGGCCAGGTCGACCTCGACGAGTCCGCGGACGGCGAGCAGCCGGCCGACGCCGACAAGGCCCAGCGCGAGCAGGACTTCGCCGCCCTGCTGCCCTGGCTGACCACCACCTTGTCCGACCATGTCAAGCAGGTCCGCCTGTCCGCACGCCTGACGACCTCGGCGGCCTGCATTGTTGGCGACGCCCACGACGTGACGCCGACTTTGGAGAAGATGTACCGGGCGATGGGCCAGCAGATCCCCCCGGTCAAGCGGATCCTGGAACTCAACCCCGCCCACCCGCTGATCAGCGCGCTGCGCACGGCCCACGCCGCGGGTGCCGACGACCCGGCACCGGCGGAGATCGCCGAGCTGATCTACGGCAGCGCGCTGCTGGCCGAGGGAGGTGACCTGCCCGACCCCGCCCGCTTCACCCGGCTGCTCACCGACCGCCTGGCCCGCACCCTGTAGCCCACGGCGCGGCCTGGGGGATCCGGCCGGGGGCCCGGCCGGATCCGGTCGCCCTTCGCACGGTGGCCGCGCGCCGTGCGGACGACCTGGCGGGGGCCCGGCGCCCGCTCGCCGACGTCGGCGCGGGCCGGGGCGCTCGCACCGCCCGGCCGCGGGCCCGGCCGGCTCGGCAGCCGGAGAAGCGCTGGGGATGCCGTCGCGCGTGTCCCGGTGCGCGACGGCAGGCGGCCCGGCGGTGCAGCTCAGCCGGGTGCGGCGGATGCCTGCAGGAGCAGGTGCAGGCGATGCAGTCCGCGGCGTGCGTGGCTCTTGACCGTCCCCAGCGGCAGGCCCGTGCGGGCGGAGATCTCCGCGTGCGTCAGGTCGGCGTAGAAGGCCATGGACAGCACCTGCTGCTGGGCTGCGGGCAGCCGGGCCAGCTCGCGGGTGATGACGATGCGGTCGAGCGCGGCGTCCGGTTGGGCGCCGGGGTTCGCCTCGCGCGGGAGCGCGCCGCCGGCCTTGGCCACCAGGGCGGCGCGCCGGGTGCGGGCGGTGAGGGCGTCGGCGATCTTGCGGTGGGTGATGCCGATCAGCCAGCCGGCCAGGGCGCCGCGGTCCGGGCGGTAGCCGTGTCGGCCGCGCCAGGCGGCGAAGAAGACCTGTTGGGTGACGTCCTCGGCTTCGCGCGCGTCGCCGAGAGATCGGCGCGCGAGCGCGTACACCACCGCGCCCCAGCGGTCGTAGGCGGCGGCCACGCAGTCCTCGTCGCCGCGCACCAGACCGGCCGCCAGTTCCGCGTCGCCCAGTGCCGAGGCGGCCGGCGCCCACAACGGCGCGGGGGACGGTGCCGGTACGGCGGCGGAGCCGGGTATGGGGGCGGGCACCGCGGCGGCAGCCGGTGCGCAGGCGGGGTCGTGCGCGCTGTGGTCGGCGCTGCGTATGGCCATGAACGGTAACCCGCCCTTCGTCGGTCGGAGCCGGCGGGTGCCGGTGACCCCGGGCCGGGCACCAGCCACCGGCCCCCGCGGTGGGGCCGCGCTCTCAGGATCGGAAGATGGATCATGTGGAGCAACTTGCATTGGTTATGCGTCGTATAGTCGGGGGATGGTCACAGCCGTAGCGGGAACGCCGGACGCGCCGCCGGCGCAGCAGCCGGCCGAGGTCGGGATCAGCACCGGTGCGCTGGCCCGGCGGCTCGGCGTCTCCGCCACCACCGTGCGGACGTGGGATCGGCGCTACGGCGTCGGCCCGGCGGTGCGCTCCAGCGGCCAGCACCGGCGGTGGACCCCGCAGGACGTGGCCGTCGTGGAGGAGATGTGCCGGCTCACCGCCTCGGGTGTGCCGCCCGCGGAGGCGGCCCGCGTCGTGCGCGGGGCCGGCCCGGCGCAGGCCGACGCCGCGCCGTCCGGCCCGCCGCGGCCCGCCCGCCCGGCGTCGAAAGCGGGCAGCGGCCTGCCGCTCGGCGAAGCCCGGCAGGAGTGCCGCGGGCTGGCGCGGGCCGCCATGCGGCTGGACGGGCCGGCCGTGGACGCGCTGCTCGCCGGATTGATCGACCGGCACGGCCTGGTCGTGGCCTGGCAGGAGGTGATGGCACCGACCCTGCGCGCGGTGGGCCGCAAGTGGCAGACCTCCGGCGAGCGGTACGCGGAGGTGGAGCATCTGCTGTCCTGGCACGTCTCGTCCGCGCTGCGCCGGCTGCCCGGGACGCCGCCCGCGGCGGGCGCCACACCGGTGCTGTTGGCCGGGGTGCCGCACGACCCGCACACCTTGGCGTTGGAAGCTTTGGCCGCGGGACTCAGCTCCCTGGGGGTGGCCACGCGCATGTTCGGCGGCGCGGTGCCCGCGGACGCCCTCGACGAGGCGGTCCGCCGGATCGGTCCGGCGGCCGTCGTGCTGTGGTCCCAGTCACGCGCGACCGCCGACCGCCGCCTGGCTCGGCGGGTCGCGGCCACGTCCTGGGGCGTGCGGGGCGCTCGCGCGCATCCCCTGGTGCTGCTGGCCGGGCCCGGCTGGGCGGGGCCATTGATGCCCGGCATGCTCCGCCCCCAGAGCCTGCTCGACGCGCTGTCCGCGCTGGCCGAGGCCGGTTCGGCAGACGGGGCCGCCGGCGGGCCGGTGCCGGCGGCCGCCACCTGACGCCCAGGTGCGGTGGGGGCGGGCGGCTCACCCCTCGTCGGCGGTCGGAAGGGACCGCGGGGCCAGGTACTCCGCGACCAGGGCGTCGGCGGTGGAGTGGAGGGTGTAGCCGGTGCGCACCGTGGTCCTGCCGCGGGCGGCCAGCGCCCGGCTGGCCGCGGCCGGCATCTGCACCAACCGCTCCAGGCCCGGGGCCAGGGCCGCGGGCGAGGAGGTGTCCAGCAGGACCCCGTTGACGCCGTCGCTCAGGTAGTGACGCACGCCGCCGCGCTGCGGGGCGGCGGTCGGCAGACCGGCGTCCATGGCCTCCAGCACCCCGATCCCGAACTCCTCCTTGGCGCTGGGGCACACGTACCACGCGCGGACCCCCGAGGTCGGGTCGGCCAGCGCCCGCTCCAGCCGGCGGATGCGCGCGTTGGCCAGGGCCGGCAGCAGGACGAGGCGGTGCGCGGCGTCCGGGTGGCGGGCCAGCAGGCGGCGGATGCGGGCGCGCATCGCGGTCTCGGCGGCCGACGGGGCGGTGGACGCGCCGCCGATCAGCACCAGAAACGCCCGCCGGTACAGGCCGGCGTCCAGCCAGGCCCGCACCAGGACGTCCTGCTGCTTGACCGGATGCAGCCGGCCCACCGACAGCAGCACCTGTTCGGGCCGCACGGGCGGGCCCGGGGAGCGGGGGCCCAGGACCGCAGCCAGCAGCGCCGACCGGTCGGACGCTTCGTCGGCTGCGGGCACGTACGGTCCGATGCCCTCGGGTGGCACGGCCGGCCCCGCACCGCCGCGTGCGGCGGCCAACTGGGGGAAGTGCTGGAGCAGCTCCGCACTGCCGCCGTCGTGCCCGGGAATGCCGATGACACGTCCGGCCCGTTCGACCAGCCGATCCGCCAGGAACACCCGGTGCAGGTCGTGGCGCAGCTCCTCGGACGGGGTCGGGGCCGCCCCGTGGCGCTCGGTCATCTGCCGGTGCGGATCGGGGGTGGCGGTGAACACCAGGCGCGCTCCCAGCCGGTCCGCGGCCTGGGCCATGGCCAGCGAGCCGTCGTCGGCGTACCGGGCGTGCACGATGTCCAGCGGTGTCCCGAGGCCGCCCAGCAGCCGTGCCGCCCACCAGGCCAGCGCCTGGCGGTGGGCGCCCATCTCGTCCTGGGCGAGCGGTCGATCGGCGTCCACGGGCAGGCGCAGCACCCAGTGACCGGGCCCCCGGGCGGTCAACAGCCCCTCCTCGCGGGCCAGGTCCTGCCGGCAGGCCGTGACCACGGTGACCACGGCTGCGACCTTGCCGGTGGCGGCCAGGGCGTCACCCAGTCCGCTGAGCAGCACGCTCAGCCCGCCGCTCAGCCCCTCTCCGGGACGGTCCAGGGCGCCGAGCAGCATCGACTGGGCGACGAGCAGGCCCGGGCGGTGCGCCGCGGCCGGCAGCACCGGGCCGGCGTCCCTGTCCAGCAGCAGCCGCTCGTAGGGATCGCGCGCCCGGGCGGCGGGGGGCAGGAAGTGCGCGCCGTGCGGCAGGCCGGCCAGGTAGCGCCAGGACGCGTGCCGGGTGGCGCGATCACCGTGCTGTGCCAGGTCGACCGCCTCGTGGGGCTGCAGGGGTTGCAGCTGGAGCGCGGCGGCGAGGTCCAGCAGTTCCGCCTGCCCGCCCGCGGGCGGGCAGCGCAGCAGAGCCTCGCGCAGGGCGGCGCGCCCGCGGTCCGCGCCGTGCACGCGCACCGCGTCGGGCCATGCCTCGGCCACCGCGGTGCGCACCCGGTCCGGGCCGCCGTTATGGCGGACCAGCGCCTCGGGACGGTGGGCCAGCCCCATCCGGCAGACCCGGCGCAGCCGGGCCAGCAGCAGGTCCTGCGCCTCCCAGCGCACCCCGTGCGGGAACGACCAGCCGTACTCCGCCTGGGTCAGGTGCAGCAGTCCGCCCGCGCCGGGGCCCGCGGTCGCCGGCCGGATGCGGCCGGTCCAGAACGCCGACCGCCAAGCGGCGAAGGCGTCGTCCGGTGGCGGCCCCCAGGGCTCTTGCGGCCGCGCGCACGGGGGGTGGTCGGCGGCCTGCTCGGCCGCGGGCCCCGGTGGCTGGTCGATCGGCGGTGCGTCGTTCATGGCGGACTCTCCCGGGCGCAGGGGCTGCAGGTGGGGCACAGTCATCGCTTCGGCTCCGTGGGCCGCGGTGGATGCACCGCCGGCACCGGATCTGCGTCACGGCGCGAACGGCGCTCGGCTGGCAGGATCGGTCGTCCCCGTCGTGCACCGGCCGTCGGGCGCGCCCGGGCCGGCCGGCCCGGGCGCCGCACAGCACCGCCTGCCGTGAAGGAGTCCCATGGCCCGGATCGTGGTGGTCAGTCCGCCGTTCCAGTCCCATGCCCAGCCGCTGTCCGTCCTGGCGGGGGCCCTGCGGCGGGCCGGCGACGCGGTGCACTTCGCGTGCGCGCCGCCGTTCGCGGCGCTGGCGCGCGAGGCAGGCTGCGCGTTCGTGCCGCTGACCGTGACGCGCAACGCCAACACCGGGATCGCGGAGACGACCGAGCAGGAACACCAGGAAGCGGCGCGCCTGCGGGAGTTCCTCGACGCCACCCGGGCCGGCCCGGTGCCCGCGCTGCTGGCGCAGGCCCGGCACCGGGGTGCCGATCTGCTCGCCGACCCGGAGGGGATCTTGACGGCGGTGCGCGACCTGCACGCTTCGCTGCGGCCGGACTGGTACCTGGTGGACCAGCTCAGCTACCCGGTCACGCTCGCCCTGCACGTGCTCGGGCTGCCGTACGCCACGTACTGTCCTGGCCATCCGGGGTACCTGCCGGCGGGTCCCGACGCCTACTTCGGGGAACCCGCCACCTGGCCCCGCGGGATCCAGCCGGACCCGGCCGCCCGGCAGCAGCTGCGCGCGGCCGTCCGCGCGAACGATGCGGCCTTCACCGCCCTGTTCGCGGACTTCGCCGCACGCCACGCCCCGCACCGGCCACCGCCCGGCCGGGCCTTCGCCCTGACCTCCCCCCACGCGGTCGTCTTCTGCTACCCGCCGCTGGAGGAGCTGCCCGTACCGCCGCCCGGGCCGCACGCCCTGTACGCGGGGCACTGCACGGACCCGGCCCCGCCCGTCCTGGACCGGCACTGGCGCGGTGTGCTCGAGCGGCTGCGGCGCGGCGCGGACCGCGTGGTGCTGGTGGCCTTCGGGACGTTTTTGTCCGCCCGCGACGACGTGCTGCGGATCGTCGCCCGCGGCGTGCGGGCGCACAGCCCCGGCACGGCGGTCATCGTGGCGGCCGGGGACCGCACGGCGGCCCTCGCGGACCTCATCGGCCCCCAGGTGTGCGTCGCGGCCTCCGTGCCGCAGCGCGCGCTGCTGAGCGAGATGGACGCGATGGTGCACCACGGCGGCAACAACTCCTTCACCGAGTGCCTGGCGGCCGGCGTCCCCGCGCTCGTGCTGCCGTTCTGCAGCGACCAGTTCGCCATCGCGCACGATGCGGAGCGCGCGGGGGCCGGTGTCGTGCTGGATCCGGCGGATCTGACCGAGCAGGCGGTGGGACACGCCGTGAGCGGGCTGTTCACCGCGCCGCCGGCGGGCCTGGCGCACCTGACCGCCGGCGTGCGGCAGCGCGGGCCGCAGTGGGCGGCGGCGCGGTTGCGGGCCGCGATGGCACCGGGCGGGCGCCGGCCGTAACGGTAGCCGCGTCCGGCGCGCGGCCGGGCTCTGCTGCCGCGCGCCAGGACCCGCCGCCCGCTCGCCGCGGGTGCCGCCGCCCCGGTCGGCGCTCGCGGCGCGCGGCCGGCCGCCGACCCCGGCGCCCGAAGCCCCCGGCGTCCCAAGCCCCCTGGGAGCGGGCGCCGATCGCGGGCCGGCCCGATTGCGGTGGACCAGGTGCATCCGCGGGCCGGTCTTCTACAGAAGGACAGGAGACACCAGCCGAACGACGCGAGGAGAGTGGCAGCACCCGATGAGGCGCATCGCCAACGAGTACCCCTCCACCGGTGAGCAGGCGCCCTGGGCGTCCGCGGACGGCAGCGCGCCGTGCGGCTGTGGCACCGATCCGTTGGATCCGGCGGCCGTGGACGCCGACGTGGCGGCCGCGGTCGGGCGGGTGCTGGGCCAGGAACTGCGCGAGCGGGTCTTCGCCGCCGCGGCGATCGATCCGGTGTTCGCCCAGGACATCGCCGAACGGGTGGCCCGCTTCACCCTCGACGGCGGCAAGCGCACCCGCTCCCAATTCCTGTGGTGGGGCCTGCGGGCCGCCGGCGGCGGGCGGCGTGCGGAGCAGACCCACGCCGCGCTGCGGATCGCCGGAGCGGTGGAACTCCTGCAGACCTGCGCCCTGGTGCACGACGACGTCATGGACGGCTCCGCGCTGCGGCGCGGCCTGCCGGCCGTCCACTGCGCCCTGGACGCCCAGTACGCGTCACCGCCGTCCCCCGGCGCGGCCGAACCCTTCGGCCGTGCGGCGGCCATCTTGGCCGGCGACCTCGCGCTGGCCTGGGCCGACGACATGGTCGCCAACACCATCCTGCCCGCGAACGCCTACCGCCGGGTGCGGGGCGTCTGGCAGGCCATGCGCACCGAGATGGTGGCCGGGCAGTATCTGGACCTGCACGGGCAGGCCACCGGCTCGCGGTCCGCCGCGCGGGCGCTGCGCACCGCGTGCCTCAAGAGCGCGCTGTACTCCGTCGAGCGCCCGCTGGCGCTCGGCGCCGCACTGGCCGAGGCGGATCCGGCCACCACCCAGGCCCTGTGCGCGGCGGGCCGGCAGACCGGCATCGCCTTTCAACTCCGCGACGACCTGCACGGGGTGTTCGGCGACCCCGCGCACACCGGCAAGCCCTCGGGCGAGGACATCCGCGACGGGAAACCCACGTACCTGTTCGCGGTGGCCCGCGACCGCGTCGAGGCGGCGGGCGATCAGCGCGCCGCCCGGTTCCTGGATGCGTCGTTGGGCCGGGCGGACCTGTCGGCGAGCGATCTGGACCGGGTGCGGGACCTGCTGGTCGCCACCGGTGCGCGCGAGGCCGTCGAGGCCCGGATCGCGCAGTTGGCCGACGACAGCGGCCAATACCTGGCGGGCGCGCCCCGCATCGGCCCGGCCGCCCGCGGCCGGCTGCTGGCGCTGTTCCAGCAGGCCGCGGGCACCCACCCGCCCGCCCCGCAGCCGGCGGCGGGCGGGCCGGCCGCACCGGGCCTGCAGGACGCCCCCTTGGGAGGAGACCGATGAGAACCGTCCCTGGACGCACCGACCACGTCGTGGTGGTCGGCGCCGGCCTGGCCGGACTGTCCGCCGCGCTGCACCTGCTGGGCGCCGGCCGGCGGGTGACGGTCGTCGAGCGCGCCGCCCTGCCCGGCGGCCGGGCCGGGAAGATCGAGCGCGGCGGCTACCGGATGGACACCGGCCCGACCGTGCTCACCATGCCCGACCTGGTGGCGGAGGCGTTCGACGCGGTCGGCGAGACCATGACGGACCGCCTGGACCTCATCGCGCTGCACCCCGCTTACCGGGCCCAGTTCGCCGACGGCAGCCAACTCGACGTGCACACCGGCGCCGAGGCGATGGAAGCGGAGATCGAACGCTTCGCGGGACCGGCCGACGCGGCGGGCTACCGGCGGCTGCGCCAGTGGCTCACCGCGCTCTACGCCGTGCAGATGCGACGCTTCATCGACACCAACTTCGACTCACCGCTGCAGCTGCTGCACCCGGACCTGGCCCGGCTGGCGGCCCTGGGCGGCTTCGGCCGGCTCGACAGCCGCATCGGCGCCTTCGTCGCCGACGAGCGCCTGCGCCGGGTCTTCACCTTCCAGTCGCTGTACGCGGGCGTGCCACCGGCCCGCGCGCTGGCCGCCTACGCGGTGATCGCCTATATGGACACCGTCGCCGGCGTGTACTTCCCGCGCGGCGGCATGCACGCCCTCCCGCAGGCCATGGCGGACGCGGCAGCCGCTGCCGGGGCCACATTCCACTACGGGCAGGACGTCACCCGCCTCGAGCGCTCCGGCGGGCGGATCACAGCCGTGGTCACCGATCACGACCGCATCGCCTGCGACGCGGTGGTCCTGACCCCGGACCTGCCGGTGGCCTACCGGCTGCTGGGCCGCACCCCGCGCCGCGCCCCCCGGCTGACGCATTCCCCCTCAGCCGTGGTCCTGCACGCGGGCACCGACCGCACCTGGCCGCAGCTGGCGCACCACACGATCTCCTTCGGCGCCGCGTGGAAGAGCACCTTCCACGAACTGACCCGTACCGGAAGCCTGATGTCCGACCCCTCCTTGCTGATCACCCAGCCCACGGCCACCGACCCGGACCTGGCCCCGCCCGGCAAGCATCTGCACTACGTGCTGGCGCCGTGCCCCAACACCACCATCGGGCCGGACGCCCGCGCGTGGGGGGAGCTGGCGCCGCCTTACCGTGACCGGCTGCTCGCCACCTTGGAGGAGCGCGGCCTGACCGGGATCGCCGCCGCCCTCGAGGAGGACTCCCTGGTGACGCCGGCCGACTGGACGGCGCAGGGCCATGCGGCCGGCACACCGTTCTCCGCGGCGCACACCTTCGCGCAGACCGGGCCGTTCCGCCCGCGCAACGTGGTGCGGGGCACCGACAACGTCGTGCTGGCCGGCTGCGGCACCACCCCCGGCGTCGGCGTGCCGACCGTGCTC
The DNA here is from genome assembly GCF_040636125.1 of Streptomyces sp. NPDC006733. Lineage (NCBI taxonomy): Bacteria > Bacillati > Actinomycetota > Actinomycetes > Kitasatosporales > Streptomycetaceae > Streptomyces > Streptomyces sp. NPDC006733. The sequence continues at coordinate 119,045 of NZ_JBEYJD010000014.1, forward strand.
CTCTCCGGCAAGCTCGCCGCGGCCCGCATCACCGGGCTGCGCCCGCCGCGGACGTCCCCGGCCGCCGGAGCCCACCGCACGGCACCCGGGCGCACGGCATGACGGCCCGCGAGCTCGACGCCGCCGGTATCACCGAGCCCGCGCTGCGCGCCGCGTACCTGCACTGCCGGCAGCTCAACGCCCGGTATGGCCAGACGTACTTCCTCGCCACCCGGCTGCTGCCGGTCCACCGGCGGCCGGCCGTGCACGCGCTGTACGGCTTCGCCCGCTGGGCCGACGACATCGTCGACACACTCGACCGCACCCGCACCCCCCAGGACCGGGCCACGGCGCTCGACGCGCTCAGCCACGAGCTGGCGGCCGGGCTCCGACACGGCACCAGCACCGAGCCGGTGGTGCACGCGCTCGCGCACACCGCCGCCGTCTACGCCATCGACCACCAGCACTTCACCGACTTCCTGGCGGCGATGCGCAGCGACCTGACGGTGACCGACTACCCGACCTACGCGGACCTGCGCGGCTACATGCACGGGTCCGCGGCGGTGATCGGACTGCAGATGCTGCCGGTGCTGGGCACGGTCGTCCCGCGGGCCGAGGCCGCCCCGCACGCCGCGGCCCTCGGGGTCGCCTTCCAGCTCAGCAACTTCCTGCGGGACGTGGGGGAGGATCTGGACCGGGGCCGGGTCTACCTGCCGGCGGACCTGCTGGCCGCGTACGGCGTCGACCGCGACCTGCTGGTGTGGAGCCGCACGACCGGGGCGCGCGACGGGCGGATCACCCGGGCGCTGCGGGCCGCCGCCGCCTTGAACCGCGAGGTCTACCGCCAGGCCGCCCCCGGCCTGCCGATGCTCGATCCGGTGGCCCGGCCCTGCATCCGCACCGCGCTCGTGCTCTACAGCGGCATCCTCGACGCGATCGCGGACGACGGGTACGCGGTGGTGCACCGGCGGGCGGTGGTGCCCCGCTCACGGCGGGCGGCGGTGGCGCTCGACGGCCTGGTCCGGGTGGGCGCGGCACGCCGCCGCGCCCACCGCGGTACCGCGCCGCCCCCCACCGGCAGCGTGCGGGTCCCAGCGCCCGCACCCCGCCCGCCGGCACAGCGGGCGAGCTCCCGCTCCGCGCGTCAGGACCCGTCATGACCGGCGATCGGCACAGCCGTTTTCCGCTGCGGATGCGCCGCGCCCCGGTGGACTGGGCGCAGCAGCCGCCGACGTGGCGCGCCGCGTCACCCCAGCTGATCGGCGCCGCGCTGCGGCGGGCGCTGGCCAGGCCGTCGGGGAACTGGTTCGTCGTCGGCGCCTCCCACACCGTGCGACCGGGCCGCCCCTACGGACGCATGGTCGGCGGCACCGAAGTGGTGCTGTGGCGCGACGCGACGGGCGCGCTGCGAGCCGGTCCCGGCGCCTGCCCGCACCTGGGCGCACCGCTGCGGGACAGCGCGGTGCGGTGCGGCACGCTGATCTGCCACTGGCACGGCCTGGCCCTGACCGGGGCGCCGTTCGCCGGCTGGCACCCGTACCCCGTGCACGACGACGGGCTGCTGATCTGGGTGCGCCTGGACCAGGTGGGCGGTGAGGAGCCGACGAGCGCGCCGGTACTGCCCGTGCGCCCGGACCTCACCCGGGCGGTGGCGGCCGTCTACACCGGCGTGGGCCGCTGCGCCCCGCAGGACGTGGTCGCCAACCGGCTCGACCCGTGGCACGGCGCGTGGCTGCACCCGTACTCGTTTGTGGACCTGACCGTGGACGACACCCCGTCCGCTGACCCGGCCGTGGCCGACGACGCCTTCGCCGTGACGGTGTCGTTCAAGGTCGCCGGGCGGGCGGTGGTGCCGGTGCGCGCGGTGTTCACCGCGCCGGAGCCGCGCACCGTCGTCATGCACATCACCGAGGGCGAGGGGCGGGGGTCGGTGGTCGAGACGCACGCCACGCCCTTGGGCCTCGACGCGTCCGGGCGGCCGCGCACCGCCGTGGTCGAGGCGGTGGTCGCCGCCTCGGACCGCCGGGGCTTCGCCCTGGCCCGGGCCGCCGCCCCCCTGCTGCGCCCGCTGATGCGGTCCGCGGCCGGGCGGTTGTGGCGCGACGACCTGGCGTACGCGCAGCGCCGGTGGGCGCTGCGCGCCAGCGGGCGCTTCCCGGGCTGACCGGCCGGTCGCTCAGCGCGCCGCCAGGCCGGCCAGCGCCCGCAGGAGCGGGGAGCGGCCGCGCGCGGGGACCGTCCACAGCGTCTGACCGCGCACCCCCCACCGGCCGAGCAGGGCGTTGGAGGCCAGGAACCCGGTGGTCGCCGCGCGCTCCATCAACGCGACCGGCAGGTCGGTGCGGACCGCGTCACCGGCCACCATCACGGTCGGGTGCGGGGTGCGCACGGTGGGCCGGTCCGCGAAGCCGCCCACCGGGAACAGCGGGCAGTCCGCGCGCCATTCGTGCTGCTGGTCGACGATCGCCGCCCGCCCGGTCTCCGGGTACACCCGCCGCAGCTCGTCGACCAGCCGCTGTTGGGTGGTGCGGCGATCGTCGTCGGGGCAGGCGTAGGCGTGCAGTTCGACGACCGAGCCCCCGGTGCGGGCCGTCCACCGGGCCGCCTCGCCCTCCCAGCGCTCCAGCACGCTGACATTGTCCAGCGGGCCGAACCCGCTGGTGCCGAGGAAGCCCGGGCGGTGGGCCGCGACCGGGCGGTCCAGCCAGAGCCGGGAGACGAGGAAGGGCGGTGCGGTCCGCAGCCGGGCCACCCGTGCGCGCCACGCCGGGTCGCACAGGGTCGGGGACGCGGCGGCCAACGCGCGCAGGCCGCCGTTGTCCAGGGCCAGGACGAGCGCGGCGAACCGCTGGGTCTGTCCGTCGGCGGTGACCGTCGGTCCGCGGTCCGCCGACGACGCCACGGCAGTGACCTGGCTCCCGGTGCGGATCTGCACGCCGTGGCTCTGCAGGTAGCGGCCCAGCGGCTCCCACAGCGCCTGCGGATAGGGCTCGTCGGGCACGTCGAACAGCAGGCCCTCGCTGGAGCCGAGGAAGTAGATGTGGAACATCAACACCAGTTCGGCCGCCGACAACTCGCGCGGGTCGGCGAAGAAGCTGCGGGAGAACACCTCGAACGCCAGGTGCTGGGCGGCTGGGGGGAAGCGGATGCGGGCCAGGAAGTCGGCGGCGCTGATCGTGTCGAGGCGGGCGTAGACCTGCGGCACCCGCACGTCCAGCAGCGGCAGGGCCGCGGCCGGGTTCATCCGCAGCAGATCCTGCCAGCCGAACGCGGGACTGCGGGCGACGAAGCCCAGCGCGCTCCACGGCGGGGTGCGCGGGACGCGGGCGAAACTGTCCAGCATGCCGCTGCTGTGCTGCAGCGGGTAGTCGGGCAGGGCGGTGAGCATGCCCAGGCCCGGGTCGGTACGGCGCAGCAGACCGCGCAGGTTGTAGTACTGGCGGAAGAAGGCGTGAAAGCCGCGGCTCATCGTGGCCGGTGAGCCGTCGGCCAAGGTGGTGGACCAGCCGGCCAGGCGCCCACCGAGACCGGCACCCTGCTCGTACACGGTCACGCGGGCACCGCGCTCGGCCAGGCCGGTGGCGGCGGCGAGCCCGGCGATGCCGCCGCCGACCACGGCGACCTCGGGGGCGTCGTCGCCGAAGCGGCGGCGGCCGGGCGGCGCCGGGATCACCTGCGCGCGCCGGTCGCGGCCCCGCCGCGGGGTGCTCGCTCCGCCGCTGACCGCGCGTGCGGCGCGCCGTGCGGCGGAAGGATCGTCGGCGGGGTCGGGGTCGAAGGCGGACGACCGCCGGCCGTCGGGCAGCAGAGGCATGGCACGTGCTCTTCCTGATCAGGGGACAGGGGGCAGGCGTCGGCCGCTCAGGGGCGGGCCGGGGGGTGGCGTTTGCGCAGGAACGGCAGTTCGGCAACCGTGCGCAGCATCGGCACGACGGGGGTGTGCAGGCCGAGGGACACGTCCTCGGCCGGCCGGGAGCGGCCGTCGAGGAAGCGCAGCAGGCGTTCGGGCGGCACCTGGCGCCACAGCGCGGTGAAGAACGCCGCCCCGTCCACCCGCCCGGTGTCCAGCGCCCGCAGCATCACGGCGTCCATCGCCCGCCCCCGGCGCCCGTAGGGAAGGGGCGGGACGGGGGTGCGGCCGCGGCCAGGGCCCAGGAGGGTGTCGGCCACGGCCTGGGTCTGCCGCTGGACGCCGGCGAAGGTGTAGCCGGTCGACGCCCGCGTGGCGCCGCCCGCCGTGCCGATCCGGAAGACCGAGCGCCCGCCGCGCGGGGTGAACCGCCCGTCGGTCATCGGGATCACCCCCTGCTCGACCGCGGTGATCGTGCACCGGCCGAGCTGCAACACCGCGGTGGTGTAGTGCCGCAACGCCGCGTCGTAGCTTCCGCTGTCCAGGGCCGCGGCGGAGAATTCGGTGTACTCCACCAGCGCTTGGCGGGGTCCGAGGGGCAGCACGTAGCCGAAGGACAGCCCGTGCGCGGGCTGGGGGGTGCGGAAGTCCATCACGTCCGCGACGGCCGGGTCGAACCGGTCTTCGGCGGTTTCGACGAACCAGCCCCGAAAGTGTTGCAGGAGTGTGGTGCGGGCCGCCGGCAGGCGTCGCAGCGGGCGGGAGTCGAAGACCCAGCGCGCCGCCAACTCCACGGGCGCTCCCGCCGCGTCGCGTGCCTGGACCCGTGCCCCGTCCGGCCCGTCCAGGACCGCCTCGACGGTCGCCTCGATCCGCTCGCAGCACCCGGACGCCGCCACGTGCGCCCCGACGAACCGGGCGAAGGCATCCGAGCGCAGCATCTTGTAGCGCAGCGGCGCCGGATCCACCACGGTCCCTGCCCCGTCCGCCCCGCGCACCCGCAGCCGGTCCCAGGACGCGGCGAGGACCGCGTCGTACGGTCCGCCGGGCGGCTCCCAGAAGCACCAGGTGCGCTCCGGTGGGCGCAGCGCCCCGGCCGGGGCGTCCACCAGCAGGATGCGGGGTTGGCGCGGTCGGTCCGCGGTCGCGCACAGGCGATGCGCGAGGGAGAGTCCGGCCGCACCGGCCCCCACGATGACCACGTCCGCGTCCCGCAGGCGCGCTCCTGCCGGGGCGACGCGCCCCCGGCTGTCCGTCCTCTGCTGCCGCATGGAGATCATTCGGCGGCAGGGGACCGTTTGGATGCGCTCGGCCGGTGGGAGCGGTGGCGCGCGGGACACAGCACGCTCGGGTGCCGTCCGGCGGGCCCGGAAACCCCACGGCGGACGGCACTCAGGACGTGATCTCGACCCTGCCGCTGCGCAGGGGGCGCCCGTCGGACGGATCCGTGTCGCCCCCGGCCGCGATGAAGCCGGCGATGGCGGCAGCCACTGCTGCGGGCTGCTCATCGGGGATGAAGTGCCCGGCGTCGGGCACGACGACTCCGGTGACGGTGTCGGCCCACGGGCTGAGGGAGGCTGCCATGTCCGGGATGGAGCCGTGGCTGCTGGAGATGCCGAGGACGGGCACGGTCAGGTGCTGGCGGCTGAGCGCCTGGTGGTTCTTGCGGGCAGAGTCGGCGGCGTCCCGGTAGTAGGCGAGCGCGGCGCGGAGGCCGCCGTCGGCGGCGAGGGCCGCTGCGTAGTGGTCGATGTCGGCCTCGTCGAAGGTGCCGGGGGACAGGGCCTTGGTGCGCAGGAACCAGCCGACGTAGTCCCGTTCGCGGCCGCTGAGCAGGGTCTCGGGCAGGTCGGGCACGAGGTGGAACGCGAAGTGCCAGGTCTTCCACGCCCCGGCCGCATCGGTGGGAATCGTTTGCGGCAGGGTGATGCCGGGGATTCCGGCGTCGAGCAGGACGACCCCGTGCAACGGGCGCTCGACGTCGAGGGCGAGGGAGAACGCGACCCAGGCTCCGATGTCGTGGGCGGCCAGCCAGTAGTGCCGCACGCCGAGTGCTTCGACGGCGGCGTGGACGTGGGCGGCGACGGTGTGCGTGTCGTAGCTGCGCTCCGGGCGCTCTGAGTGGCCCTGCCCCGGCAGGTCGATCGCGATGACGCGGAACCGGTCGGCGAGACGGGGCATGACCTTGCGCCAGGCCTGCCAGGTTTGCGGGAATCCGGCGAGCAGCACGACGGCCGGGCCGGTCGCCGAGCCGCCTTCGACGGCGTGCAGGCGGATGCCGTCGGCGTCGACCCAGCGGTGGGTGAACCCGTCCAGATCGTGCAGGGGCAGGCCGCGGACAGGGTTGGCTGGGGAGACCTGCTGCTGGGGGGTCGCGGGGTCGGTCACAAGAATTCTCCCTTGGTGCGCGATGCGCCGGCGGGGTGCTCCGCACGAGGGTGGACCCCGCGAGCGCGATGTCGGAGATCGAGGGACGGCAGGGGCGCGGTCGAGGACACCCACCGGCCGGCGATCGTGTCGGCAACCTAACACATCTTGAACTGGTCAGTTCAAGATAGAGTGGTGTGCAGCGCAGCGCTCAGGGTCAATCGACACCCCGGTGAGGAAGTGCCCCGTGGCAGGCAAGAAGCAGTTCGACTGGGACACGGCACTCGACGCCGCGATGATCCAGTTCTGGCGTGCCGGCTACGCGGACACCTCCTTGGACGACCTGTCCCGGGCCACCGGTCTGAACCGCAGCTCCATCTACTCCTCGCTCGGTGACAAGGACACGCTCTTTGTGCGCTGCCTGGACCGCTACGCCGCGCGCTACGGCCACCAGTACGACGCCGCCCTGTCGTGTGCTGCTGCGGAACCCGTGGCGGCCCTTCGTGCGTTCTTCGACATCACCCTCCAGCGCATCGCCGATCCCCAACTGCCCGATGGATGCCTGGTGGTCCAGTCGGCCATGGCGATGGCGGTGCTCAGCCCCACGGCCGCGGCGCACACCAAGGAGGCGCTCGGCTTCCAGCGTCGTCGCCTGCGCGCCGCGTTGCGGGCCGGGCGCTTGACCGACCCGGACGCCGACGCCTTCGCGGAACACGCAGCGGCCGTGAACCAGTCCCTCGCCGTCATGAGCAGGGCTGGGGCGAGCCCGACGCAACTGCTGGCCATCGTGGGGGTGACCGTGGACGCGCTCGCACAAGCGGTGCGCACGACGAGGCGTGTCTAGGAAGCTGCCTCGGAGCCCGACATGACGAGTTGAGGATGGACGTTGCTACAGGTCGGCCGCTGCGTCCTGGTCCTGCACGGCGAAGGGTTCCGCCGGCACCCTGGCATGCCGTTCGACACGATCCCCGAATACCTCGGCTGTCTCCCACACCAAGCCTGATCTGGTGACTTACCGGCGAAATTAGCTAGGTTGCCCTTGCCTCACTCAACGCCCCCAAGGGAGCGGCAGCCGATGAGTCAGCAGCCGAAGACCTTCCGTGCAATCGAGGTCGGCGACGGAAGCGACGGGCGATGGACCACCCATACACAGGCCCTGTGGCCGCTCGCGGAGGGGTGGATGACCGAGGAGAGCCGGACCGTGAAGAGCGCGGACCGTGCTCGGAAGCTGTTCGAGGCGCACATGCCGGAGCTGGTCCCCGTGCTCGACCGCCTCGCCGGTCAGCTCGACCGGCCCGCAGGGGAGACCTTCCTCACCCTTGCGACCTTTGCGACCTTGCGACCGTTCTTCTCGGGCTGCACCCAAATCGGCGGCAGTGGCACCCTGCTGCGTAACTACGACTTCAGCTCCGACGAGTGTGAGGGCACCATCGTCTCCTCCCACGTCCTGCGGCCAGTGATCGGAATGCAGGATGCCGCCTGGGGCTTGCTGGACGGGATGAACGATGCCGGACTCGCGGTCTCACTCACCTTCGGTGGGCGATTCGTCCATGGCCCGGGCTTCGCCGTCCTCATCGTCCTGCGCTACCTGCTGGAGACGTGTAGCACCGTTGACGAGGCAGTCGGCAAGCTGAAGTCCATACCGATCGCAATCCCGCAGAACGTCACTCTCGTCGACTCCGAGCAGGCGGTGACGGTGTTCGTGGGACCGGACATCTCTCTGATCGAGACACCGGACGCCTGCGCTGCCAACCACCAGCACTTGCCGGTGCCTGACGAACAGGAGCAATTCTCCCGGACGCAAGAGCGACTGGGCGCTATTCGCGCAGCAGGCACGGACGTGGCGGCGATGCTGAAGCCGCCGCTGTATCAATCCGCCTACAACGAGGGACTGGGAACGGTCTACACCGCCCATTACCAGCCTTCGGAGGGCCGAGTGAGCTACTACTGGCCTGGCGAGTCCTGGGAGCAGTCCTTCGACGACTTCGCTCCGGGGCCCCGCACTGTGACCATCGGCCGAGCCAGCTGAGAGCTCGTCGCGGTCATACGCTGGCAAACCGTCACGCTGGTGGAACCCGCCACATCCCGTGATCCGGCATCCAACGTTGCCGAGTGGCCAACGGGACTCCCGGCGGCCCCTTTTGCTTCGTACGGTGGCCGCATGGGCAGGGACAGGGTGCCCCGGCTGAGGCTGGTCGTGGTCACGGACGATGACACGGGACCGAGGTCGTGCCGGGGGTGCGGTGGCCGGACCTGCCGTCTCGATCCGGTGGCCGTCGTCGGCGGCAACTGCGCCAGCCAGGCGGCCCTGTTCCTGGCGCAGGAGTCGCCCGCTGTCCATCTGCTGGCCCGCGGCGGAGATCTGGAACACAGCATGTCCCGTTATCTGATCGACCGGATCGCGCGGCACCCCCGGATCCAGGTGCGGCTGCATACCGAGGTGCGGCAGGTCACCGGCGAGGATCGCGTGGAATCCCTCGTCGCGGAAGACAACCGCACCCACGAGCGGGACGTGCTGGAGGCCGGGGCCTTGTTCATCTTCATCGGCGCGCGCCCCGCCACCGGCTGGCTCGCCGATGCCGTCGCCCTGGACCGTCGCGGTTTCATTCCGACCGGGCCGGACGCGGCCCAGGTGGCGGCGGCGGAGCTCTGGGAGCCCCCGGCTCGGGCCCCGCTCGCGCTGGAGACCGGCCTGCCGGGAGTCTTCGCCGTCGGCGACGTCCGCAGCGGCTCGGTCAAGCGGGTGGCTTCGGCGGTCGACGAGGGCGCCATGACGGTCCGCCTGGCCTATGAGCACCTGGAGGAGACAAGACCCCCCGTCGCTCGGTGAGCCTGGCCGGTCCGGCGCCGGCCGGTGGGGGCCATCGGTCCCTCCGGTCGGCGGGGCCAGCGTGTCACGCCTCGTCGCCGTCGCCCGGGGGAGGATCCTGGGGCCCGTGTGATGACCGAGGCAGTCGACCAGAGGGGTCCGAAGATGCGGGGATCGCCGCACGACGTCACGGTCGTAGCCCTCCTGGCGGATCCGGACGCGCCCACGGAAATCGCCCAGCGCATGGCCGAAGCGCTGCCCCGCCGGCTCGCCGGCAAGGCAGGACAGGGGCGACGGTTCGACGTCGTGGTGGTCAGCGAGCCTTTCACCGCGGAGGCCGAGGACCCCGCCGCGCTGATGCGCCGGATCCTCGACCGCCGACGGTCCGAGGACTGGGGCCTCGTCGTGGCTCTTACCGACCTTCCGCTGCACTTGCACAGGCGCAAGCTCATGATGGATCTGAGCCACGAACACGGCCTGGCGCTGCTGTCCCTTCCTTCACTGGGGGCCTTGCGGCTGCAGGCGAGAGCCCAGCGGGCCGTCGAAGAGGCCGTGCTCAGCCTGGTGGTCCCATCCGGTGCCGCAGCTGGGCGGGCTAGAGGAGGGCGGCTGCGGCCGAAGCCCTTCGCCGGCCGTCACGCCCCCGTCCATCGCGGCCCGGTCGATGAGCAGGAAGCCGCTGATCTCCGGTACGTGGTCAGCGGCCCGCGGGGATACCTGCGCGTGCTCGCGGGCATGGTCCGTGCCAACCGGCCGTGGCGTCTGGTGCCGGGCCTGTCGAAAGCGCTGGCGGCCGCACTCGCCACCGGAGCCATCGCCACCGTCAACGGCTTGCGGGGTGCGGGTGGGGCCGGCGCCCCGGCGGTGGGCGCCGGCGAGCCACACGACCCGGCCCACGATCGCACAACACTCCGGGGCTTCGCCGCGCCGTGTCGCTGGCTTGTCTGCCCTGACCTGCGTGGACCGGCAGTCGTTTGCTGACACTAGGCAAAGATCATCAGTAGCCTGGGGTCATGTCTGTCAACGTCCTCCTCTCGTTCACCGTGACCGGCCTCACCGACGAAGCGCAGGCGCGGGCTGTCGTGAGCACGCTCGCCGAACTCATGCGCGACGAGCGGATCGAGGACGAAGTGGGTCTGGGCTGGTCGCTTGAGGACGGGCGGTACTTCGTGACCGGCGAGACCGACTACCCGCTGTGCGTCAGCCGTTTCTACCGATGGCGCCCGGAGTTCGAAAGCTCCTTCCACCGCCGTGTGGTGGAGGTGGCCCCCGAAGCCGTGAAGGCCGTGGCATGGGGCTACCCCGACGAGGATGACTAGCAGATGCCTGGCACGATGCGGGCGACGTGCGATGTCAGGACGCCTCGTGACGCGCGGGTGGGGTGCCTGGTGCGAAGGCGATGATCGCGTCGGCGAGGGCGGCCGGAGCTTCCAGCGGGATCAGGTGACCCGTGTGGGGGATCACCGTGACGTCGGGTGCTGTGAGGTAGGGCACCAGGTGGGCGAGGAGTACGTCGACGGGTTCGACTCGGTCGTTCTCTCCGGCCACTACCAGGGCGGGGACCGTGATCCTGCGGGTGTGCTCCGTGATGTCCTCCGCGATGCCGTTCAGCGGCCACTCCGTGCGGGCGGCATCGGTGCCGGAGCGCGAGTCGGCCACAATCTGCGTTCTGATCGATTCGGGCAACGCGGTGGCGGTGAGAACGGTGTCCCGTGCGCCGGCGACGGACTCGTCGGAGTCGTAGGCGTGCGAGAGGCCTTCGCGGTACTCGGGAGTGATCTGTGCGGCGGGTCGCGCCGGGCCGGGGCCGACGAGGATCAGTGCGCGCAGGCCGGCGGGCCGGGTCGCCGCGATCAGCTGTGCGACCTTGCCGCCCATGGAGTGGCCGACGAGCACATAGTCGGTGATGCCCGCGTCGGCAATCTGGGCGAGCGTGTCGTCCGCGAGTTGGCGCAGCGTGTAGGGGCCGGACAGGCCGCGTGAGCGGCTCCATCCGCGGAAGTCGACGGTGAGGGCGCCGCGCCCGGCAAGGCGGTCGACCACCAGGTCCCAGGTGCGGGCGGAACCACCCCAATAGTGCAGGAACACCAGGGTCGGTCCGGTCCCCGGGCGGTGGTCGTAAGCGGGCAGCAGCGTCCGTTGTGTCGTGTCCATCGCAGCTCCTCAATGAGCGTTTCTCGGCGGATCCTCCGCGTCTTCAGTGAATCTCGAGGAGCCCGCCGGGGGCATTGGCATCTCTGGTCTCCCGATGGTGAAAACTGGACACATGACCGAGATCCGACAGATGGCGTACCAGCCCGCGGGGGGTGGTTCCGCCGCCGTGGAGATGATGACGTTCGACCGCCTGCGCGAGGTGAACGACGGCGGCACGCAACGCGCCGACTTTCAGGTCCTCGCCCTGATCGACGCCGGGCACGGATCTGTCACGGTGGATTTCCTGCGGCACCCGCTCAGGCGCCGGTCGGCGGTGTGGGTCGCCCCGGGCGCGGTGCACCGATGGGACGACATCGCCGGCGTGGACGGGCACATCGTGCTCTTCGTCCCGACCGCACCAGTCACCCGCGCCACCCGCGAGTGTGTCGCGCTCTCGGACCTGCTCACGCAGTGGAGCATTCCCGACACCGACTGGCCGTTTGTCGACGCCGCGCGCAACCACCTCCTCCTGGAGGCGTCCGCCCCATGCGCCGACCGGGCCGAGGAGCTGTCCGAGATCCTGCTCTCCGCGCTCATCGCCCGGCTCCGGCCACCGCATGGCGATGCGCGGTCGACGAATCCCACGTTTCGACGGTTCCAATCCAGCGTCGAGGCGCACTTTCGCGAACACCACGACGCCGGCTACTACGCCCGGGCTCTCGGCTACGCGCCACGCACCCTGTCCCGAGCAGTGCAGGAGGCCACCGGCCGCACGGCGAAGGCCTACCTCGTCGCTCGGATCGTCCTGGAGGCCCAACGGCTCCTCGCCCACGACCGCCTCAGTGCGGCCGCCTGTGCCGCCGCCCTCGGTTTCCCCGACGCGTCCAACTTCTCGGTGTTCTTCCAGAAGGCGACGGGCCTGCGCCCGGGCGCCTGGCAGGCAACGGTCACCGTTTGAAGGTCCCCGGCACCGCCCGGACGTGCCCTCGGGCCCGTCCGGGCGGCACTCGACCGGGCTCCACCGCGGAGCACCGGTGTCCCGGGCGTACGGCCTGACCACAGCGCTCAGGCCGCAGGCCGGTGCAGCGGTCGACACGCACGGGTTCACCCGAGACGGGACCTGGCCGCCCTGCCCATCACCAGGGCACGACGCCGGCGTCGTCGACGAACGTGCCGGTCGGGCCGCCGTCGGGCAAGGTCGCCAGCGTGATGGCGATCGCCGCGCCCTGCGCGGGGGTGCGCACGCCGCGGAAGCCGTTGAGGTCGGTCGCGACATAGCCGGGGCAGCCCATGTTGATCAGAATGTTCGTGCCGCTCAACTCCCGGGCGTACTGCAGGGTGACGGCGTTCAGCAGCGTCTTCGACGGCGCGTACGCCACAGCCACCGGACCCGTCGTCAGTTCCGCGGCGGTCCCGGACTGCCGGGTCAGAGAGCCGACACTGCTGGACATGTTCACGATCCGCGGTGAGGGCGAGCGGCGCAGCAGTGGCATCATCGCGTTGGTGACGCGGATGACGCCGAGCACGTTGGTCTCCATGACCGCCCGGAAGGTAGCGGGATCGACCTGGGTGGGCTCCTGCGGCATCTCGTCGGCGATGGCGGCGTTGTTGACGAGCACGTCGAGGCGGCCCGTCCGGTCTTCGATCAGTTGCGCGGCGGCGCTCACGCTCGCGTCGTCGGTCACGTCCAGCGGGACGCCGAACGCGTCGACGCCGGCTGCACGCAGCTGTTCCACCGCCTCCTTGCGTCGTCGGTCGTCGCGGGCGCCGACGCCCACACCCCAACCGAGGGCGCCCAGGCCCAGGGCAATCTCGTAGCCGATTCCCTTGTTCGCACCGGTGACCAGCGCAATGGTTCGTTCGCTCATGACGACCATGCTGCCCGCGGACCCTACTGGGGGTCCAAGACCGATCAGTGGGCGATCGATACCGGCCGGGTATGGATGCGGGGTAGCGTGGCGCCATGGAGACCCGGGAACTGCGGTATTTCGTCGCCGTCGCCGAAGAGCTGCACTTCGGCCGCGCAGCGCAGCGGCTCGGCATCGCACAGCCGCCCTTGTCGCGGGCCATCCAGCAGCTCGAACGCCGGCTGGGGGCAGCGCTGCTGGATCGGACCAGCCGCACGGTCACGCTGACCGAGGCCGGCTCCGTGCTGTTGGTCGAGGGCCGGGCGGCCCTGGCGGCGGTCGGCGCCGCCGAGCGGCGGACCCGCCGCGCCGCCCTGTCCGCGACCGGCCGGTCCGGCCTGGTCCTGGTGGCGAAGGCCAGTGCGTCGCGCGACCTGCTGGCGCACCTGCTCGCCGCGTACGCCGCCGAACCGGGCGCCGTCCCCGTCGAGGTCATCTTGTGCGGGCCGGCCGAGCAGGCACGATTCCTGCACGAGGGCCGGGCCGATGTGGCGCTTTTGCACCGGCCGTTCGACGCGACGGCCGAGTTCCACACCGAAGAACTCAGCACGGAGGGCCAGGTGGCGATCCTGCCGGTCGGGCATCCGCTCACGGCCCGGGACCATGTCCTGATGGCCGACATCACCGGACTGCCGGGCCTGCCGCTGCCGCGCTGGCCCGGCCCCGACGGCACCTGCCCGCCCGGCCCTGGCCCCCAAGTGCGCGACCACGCCCAACTGCTGCAGCTCGTCGCGCTCGGCCGGGCCTGCGCCGTCTCCCCTGCCTCGTGCCGAGCCGAACTGCACGCGGACCTCGCCGCCGTGCCCGTGCTGGACGCGCCGACCGTCACCACCGTCATCGCCTGGCCCCCGCACAGCCGGTCGCGAGCCGTGGCCGACCTGGTCCGCGCGGCGACCCGGCTCCCGTAGGCCCAGCCCGCCGGGCGGGGTTCGGCCGATCGCGGCCCCATGCACCGGCGCGGCCCTGTCACAGCGAGCCCGCGGCCCCCGGCGTAGCGGAACGGGACCGGGAATCCCGTGGATTCACGCGAAGTGGAGGTCGTTCTACGGGACTCGAGGATGGGTTGTCGTGCGAGTGGGTTCGGCCTTCGGCTGCGGGCGAACAGGCAACGGGTGGTGCGAACTGCCTGTGCCCGCGAACTGCCAGCGCGCCGACGCTTGGTCGGCGCCGCCGCAGGAGTCGAACCCCGGGGGTGGACGACCATTCTTGCGTGGGATGCCCGGGCCGCCTCGGGGGTTGGTCAGTTGGCGACCTGGCTGGGTGCCTCGGGCGCCTCGTCCTTGGGGTAGGCATCCGTGCGCACCGTCGCGACGTCCCCCCACGGCACCTCGTATCCCAGGTTGTCGACGAAGGCCACGTGCACCGGGCGATCCGTGCGCAGCGCGCGTCGCTCGATGCTGGGGCCCTCGGCCCGCGGCAGGTGTCGGTCCCCCCATTGCTGCAGGGCTCCGAGCACGACCTCGAGCTCGCGGCCTGCGTCGGTGAGGTGGTATTCGTAGCGGGTGCGGCTGCCGGGCTCGCGGTACGGCTCCTGGGACATCACGCCGTACTGCACGAGCGTCGTGAGCCGACGGCTCAGCACGTCGGCGGCCAGCCCGAGAGCGGTGCGGAAGTCGGCGAACCGCGTGGTCCCCGTCAGCGCCTCGCGCAGGATGAGGAAGGTCCAATTCTCGCCCAGTACCCCCAGACTCCTCGAGACGGAGCAGCTCGAGTCGTGCATCCATGATTGTCCCATGCATGCATCTTAGCTGAGTCGCGGGAAAGGATCCAGGAGATCCCAAGGCCGAATTTACATTATGGCCATCATGAAAAGAACTCGGCGCGTCGGCTCGGACACACCCCCGGGGGGCTTACTTCTTCCGGGGGTGCGGTGGGGTTGCCCGGAGTATCCGCCGCGCGCGGGGCAAGGGTGGGGCATTCCTGAGGCCGAAGGCCTTTCCGGTCGGCCGATAGGCCCCTCTTGGCATTCCGCGGGGCGCGACGATGCCCCTCGGTTCGAGCGTCGTGGGTGCGGCCGGCGCCTGTGCGGTCCGGAGGATCGACCCGGGGGCCGTGAGGTCGATGCGCCAGGCGTGCCGGGTGGTCCTGCGCCTCCCCGTGGCCCACCGCGCCCCTTCCTGGGGTTGTCCGAGGAAGCCCGGGTTCCGGGAGCGAGGCCGGCCGGCGTTCATGAACCCCTTTTCCGCTGGGCAGCGACTCGGGCGGCTGCCTCAAAGGCGCGGCAATGAACTGCATGGGGTCAGTCGGGGGTGCAACCCCCGTGGGCGATGGTGTCGAAGTGGTGACCGCAGCAGTTTCCGCGCGGTCCGATGCTATTCGCGGCACGGCGTCCCGGAGATGGGGTTTCTGCGTCTTCACGTCACCGGCGGAGTGGCCGCCACCCATTCCGCATCGGGGAGGCCGCCGCGCCCGCTCCGGATATGCCCCGGCAAGCCGTGTGTGCGACCGGGATTTCGCCGACGCCGCTGTGAAGTGGCGTGGGAACGGGCTGTACCGGCCGCCTTGGGGGGTCGGCGAGCGGTGAGCGGGGTGAAGGCGGTGCGGCGGCATCCTTGCGAGCCGATGGGGGTGTCGCGAAAGCTGAGTCGCCCGTGCCTACTCAGCCATGCTAGGTTGTTCAAACCAACACAGGAGTGAGAGATGGAGTTCGCCAGTGCGGACCGGGGCGCGACGCAGCGGTCCGGGACAGGGCCCCGGGTACGGACGCATCCGGACTCTGCCGTCCAGGGCGTGCCCGCTCTCGCGGTCAGGTTCGTCGCTCCGGCCGCGACCCACGCGATGCCGACAATGCGCTGCAACCAGTAGGGACAGGACCATGGCGACACCAGCAGCAACCGAAGCACGGCCGAAGCTGAGCGACGAGCAGTGGACCCGACTGCGGGCGTACGGCACACGGCAGGCCACCCAGGCGGGCGACGTGCTGTTCCACGCGGGCGAGCCGGACGGGCCGATGATCCTCATCGAGACGGGCGGGCTCGAGATCGTACGGCCGCACACCTCCGACGGGCAGGAGGCCGTCGTCGCCCGCTACGGAGCACGGGAGTTCAGCGGCGAACTGAACCTGCTCACCGAGCAGAGCACCTACCTCAGCGCCCGGGTGTCCCAGCCGGGCGTGGTCCACCGGCTGACGCCGCGGTCCTTCCGCCGGCTGATGGATGAGGATCCGGAGCTGTCCGACATCGTCCTGCGGGCGCTGCTCGCCCGGCGCGAGGACCTGCGCGCCAATGCCGCCGCCGGCAGCGTGGTCATCGTCGGCCACGACCTGTCGGCCGACGCCATGGCGCTGCGGACGTACGCGGCACGCCAGCGGCAACCGCACCTGTGGGTCGAGGCGGACACGCCGGCCGGGCAGACCCTGGCGCGGGTAGCCGGCGCCACCGCGGAGGACTTTCCGCTGGTCATCACGCCCACCGCGGCGCTGCGCCGGGCGACCCCGACGCACCTGGCCACGCACCTGGGCCTGTCCTACCAGCCGCTGCCCGGACAGACCCTGGACCTGGTGGTCATCGGCGGCGGACCGGCGGGGCTCGCCGCTGCCGTGTACGGGGCTTCGGAGGGTCTGAAGACGCTGGTCCTGGATGCGGTGGCGGCCGGCGGACAGGCCGCGGCCAGCTCCCGGATCGAGAACTACCTCGGTTTCACCTCCGGTATCAGCGGCGCGGACCTGACCGGCCGCGCGGTGGTGCAGGCACAGAAGTTCGGCGCCCGCATCGCCAGTCCCAGCGCGGTCGCCGCGCTGGACGCGACCGGCGACACGTTGCGGGTGCTGCTGCAGGACGGCACGCACATCAGCAGCCGCGCGGCCGTGATCGCCACCGGTGCCAGCTACCGGGCCCTGCCACTGGAGCGGTGGGCCGACTTCGAGGGCGCGGGCATCTACTACGCGGCCACCGAACTGGAGGCCCGCACCTGCGGCCCGCACGCGGTGACCGTGGTCGGCGGCGCCAACTCGGCCGGTCAGGCGGCGCTGTACCTCGCCGGGCGGGGCTGCAGCGTGCACTTGGTGGTGCGCGGCGCGGACCTCGGGGCGGGCATGTCCTCCTACCTCGCGGACCGCATCCTGGCCCACCCCGCGGTGACCGTGCGCACCTCCAGCGAGGTCACCGCACTGCACGGCACCGACCACCTCGAAGCGATCACCGTACGCGGCAACGCCAGAGGCGACGAGCACGGGACCGACCTGCCCTGCCGGGGCCTGTTCTGCTTCATCGGTGCGAGCCCCGCCACGGACTGGCTCAGCGGCCTGGCGACGGACGGCCACGGGTTCATCCTCACCGATGTCGCGATCGGCGACGCCGTGCTCGGCGCCGCGTGGGCTGAGCTGGGCCGCCGTCCGCTGCCGTTCGAGACCAGCGTGCCGCGCGTGTTCGCGGCCGGGGATGTGCGCGCGGGATCCATGAAGCGCGTCGCCGCGGCGGTCGGCGAGGGCGCCAGCGCGATCCGGTCGGTGCACATGTCCCTGAGCGCGGTGCCGGTCTGACGCGCCCGCCGTCGACGCGGCCGAGAGCAGCCGGCCCGCGCACGGCCGCACCCCGAGCATCCGCCACCTTCCACTTCCACCCAGAGGAAACGTCATGACTGCAACCGGACGCACCCCCGTCGTGTTCATCCACGGCCTGTGGCTGCACGCCTCCAGCTGGGGCCCCTGGCTGGACCTGTTCCGCGACGCGGGCTACGCGCCCCTCGCCCCGGGCTGGCCGGGTGAGCCGGACACCGTCCAGGAGGCACGACGCCATCCCGAAGTGGTGGCCGACACCGGCCTCCACGACGCCACCGAGCACTTCGGAAGGATCCTCGCGTCCGTCGACGGCAACGCCATCGTCATCGGGCACTCCTTCGGGGGACTGATCGCCCAGCAGCTGCTCGGTCAGGGACGGGCCGCCGCCGCGGTCGCCATCGACCCGGCCCAGATGAAGGGCGTCCTGCCGCTGCCGCTCGCGCAGATCCGCTCGGCGCTGCCCGCCCTGCGCAACCCCGCCAACCTGCACCGCTCGGTGTCCTTGACCCGGCAGGCCTTTCGCTACGGCTTCGGCAACGCCCTGCCGCAGGAGGAATCGGACCAGCTCTACGACACGTGGACGATCCCCGCCCCGGCCCGACCGGTCTTCCAGGCGGCCACCGCCAACTTCGCCCCGCGCTCCGCGGCGAAGGTCGACACCGGCAACGCTGCCCGCGGACCACTGCTGATCGTCTCCGGCACCCAGGACCACACCGTCCCGGACGTCACCACCCGCGCCACGTTCAAGCAGTACCGCCGCTCGCCCGCGGTGACCGAACTGCGGCAGTTCGAGAACCGCGGCCACTCCCTGACCGTCGACAGCGGCTGGCAGGAGATCGCCCAGGACGTTCTGCAGTGGCTCCGCGGACGCGGCCTGTGAACACGGTGGACCCAGCGCACCGCACCCGTGACGACCGCTGACAGGGAGACGACGATGACCAGCTCCTACGACACCATCACCACCCGCCTGGACGGCAGGGTTCTGTATGCCACCTTCAGCGCACCGCCGATCAACCTCATCGGCCCCGAGGTCGTCCGTGACCTGGTCCAGCTCCTGGACGACCTCACCCAGCCGGGAGCAGCCCGTGTCGTGGTCTTCGACAGCGCGGACCGGGACTTCTTCTTCCCGCACGTCGACATGACCAAAGTCCCCGAGTACACCGCGGAAGCCGCCAAAGGCGGCGGCCCGGGGGACGCCTCGTTGGGCATGCTGTTCCGCAAGCTCAGCCAGACATCCACGGTCACCCTCGTCAAGCTCCGCGGCCGGGCGCGCGGGGCCGGCAGCGAGTTCGCGCTCGCCTGCGACATGCGCTTTGCCTCCCGAGAGAACGCCGTCCTGGGCCAGCCCGAAGTGGGCATCGGCGCGCCTCCCGGCGCCGGCGCGGTCCAGCACCTGGCGCGGCTGCTGGGCCGGGGCCGGGCACTGGAGGCGATCTTGACCTCCGCCGACTTCGACGCGGAACTCGCCGAGCGCTACGGGTGGATCAACCGGGCCCTGCCCGACGCCGACCTGGACGCCTTCGTGGCGCAGACCGCCCACCGCATCGCTGCCTTCCCCCGCGACGCCCTGATCGCGGCCAAGGCCGCCGTCAACGCCATCACCCTGCCGGCACCGGACGCCGTGCGCGCCGACGCTGCCCTGTTCCAGCAACTGGTGCGCAGCGACAGTGTCCAGCAGCGGGCCGGTGACCTGTTCCAGCGCGGATTCCAGACCCGCGGACCGGTGGAGCTGGAGCTGGGCCAGGCGCTGGGCGACCTGAAAGCCGCCGATTGATGGCCCGAACCCCGTACCGCGATCGCGACCGGCACACCGACCCCGCCGGCGCCCGCGAGCGCCCGTTTCGACGGCCGCCGAGGGGTGCGGGGTGGCGCGGCGGCCCGGCCGCCACCTCGCGCACCACCGCGCCGGCGCACGCCGCCCCGGTGACCGCGATCCCTGCGCACACTCCGACCACCCGTTCTGCCAACCAAGCTTAGGGAACTCACCATGACTGCCACCGTCCTGCTGGTCCACGGCGCCTTCGCCGACGGCTCCGCCTGGAACAAGGTCATCGCCCACCTGCACGCCGCAGGGATCACGGCCCGGGCCGTACCCAACCCGCTGCGCGGCCTGAGCGCCGACGGCCAGTACGTCGCCTCCTCCGCCGCCCAGACCGAGACCGACGTCGTCCTGGTCGGCCACAGCTACGGCGGGCCCGTCATCACCTACGCCGGCAGCTCGGCCGACAACGTCAAGGCCCTGGTCCTCGTCGCCGCCTTCGGCCTGGACAAGGACGAAAACGCGCAGGACGCGCCGAGCGCCTACCCCGCGTCCGAACTCGCCGGCGCGCTGCAGCCCTGGAGCTACCCGGGCAGCGACCTTCCCGAGTTCACCATCCAGGCCGACCGGTACCGCTCGGTGTTCGCCGCCGACGTGAGCGACGACCAGGCCGCGGCGGGCGCCGCCAACCAGCGACCGGCCGCCGCGATCGCCTTCGGCGAGCCCCTGGCGGTCGAACCCGCCTGGAAGCGCCTGCCCACCTGGTGGGTCATCCCCGGCGCTGACAACGCCATCAACCCCGACTACCAGAAGGCGACCGCCGAACGGATCGGGGCCACGGCGACCGTCCTGGAAGGCGGCTCGCACTCCATCGCCGTCTCGCGCTCGCGCGAGGTCGCCGACGTGATCATCGAAGCCGTGCGCTCCCTGTCCTGAACCCCCGTGGCCGCGGCCGCGACCGGGGACACCGACACGTCAGCGATCGGCCAGGCGCTCCTTGGTCTCGGCCAGGATCCGGTCCGACAAAGCGGCGTCTGCGGCGTGGACCGCCCGGGACAGGACGACGGCACCGACCATGGCAGCCAGCAGCGGCAGGTCCAGCGGAGCGGCCTCGTCATCGGCCGGAAGCCCGCTCTCCACCGAGCCCAGCGCCCGGGCCATGTCCAGGACACCGGCCGCGAAAACGCCCTGCAACTGCGGCGAGCCCCGCCCGGCGTCGCCGGCGAGGGCGGCCAGAGTGCAGCCCTCCTGGGGCCGGTCGCGACGCTCGGCGGACAGGTAGGCGTCCAGGACACGTCGCAGTGCGGTGCGCTGCTCGGTCCGCGAGTCCTCGGCGGCGTCGGGTGGTTCGGCGGCTGACGCGCAGATGGCGGCCACGCTGCGGCGCACCCCGTCGGCACAGGCCTCTTCCGCCAGAACCTCCTTGGAGGTGAACTGACCGTAGAAGCCGCCGTGGGTCAGACCCGCGGAGCGCATGATGTCGGCGATCGACACGCCGTCGAGACCATGCACACGGAACAGTTCGGCCGCCGCGCCCACCACTCGTTCACGGTTGGCCGCCGCCTGCCGGCGCGAGACGCGCATCGCAACCTCCGGGGGCGAAGGACTGCCTGTCCGGACCTTCCAGGCCGCCTGCTTCGACCGCACAGAGGCTACAGGCGATCATCACCTCCCTCTAGGACAAATGGCATGCAAGCTGCGATTTATGGACCCGACGACCTCACCACGGCGAACAGCCCTCCGGCGAACGACCCTGACAAGGGAGCCACCATGAGCACACCTCCGTACCGCGCCGACCGCACCGCCCTGGTCCTGGTCGACCTCCTCAACGACTTCTTCGCAGACGACGGCAAGCTGAACGGGCACATCGCCCCGATGCTGAAGGCGACGGACCTCACCGCGCGGCTGGCCCACCTGATCGAGAAGTCCCGCCAAGCGGGCGTGACCCTCCTCTACTGCCCGCACGGGCTCGACGAGCACAGCTTCGACGACGTCACCTCCGTGCCCCCGGTCTTCCAGGCCGGCCTGGACAACCACGTGTTCTGGAAAGGCTCCTACGGCGGCGCCTTCTACGAGCCGCTCAAGCCGCAGCAAGGCGACATCGTCATCAGCCACCACCGGATGTTCGACTCCTTCACCGCGACCGACCTCGACCACCAGCTCCAGGCCCACGGCATCGAGCGCGTGGTCCTGGCCGGCCTGACCGCGCAGACCTGCGTCGAGGGCACCGGCCGACACGCGCTGGAGGCCGGATACCACGTCACCTACCTCACCGACGCCGTCGCAGACTTCACCGAGGCCGCCCAGCGGGCAGCCCTCGACGTCTCCTATCCGACCTTTGGTCACACGGTCACCACGATCGACGAGTTCATCGCCGCGATCGCCGCAGCGACGGCCTGAACACCCGGGCCCACCCGCACTGGCCGCTACCCGCAGAACAAGGCGCCGGCGGGCCGATCCAACGTGCCATAAATGGGCGGTATCTCTGCGAACTCTGTCGCCCGCATAAAAGACGGGTGCCGGACGGCGGGAAAGAGAAATGCGAACCAATAAGTTGCCCGAAAATACAGGACTTGCTAGGTTGGTTGGAACAACTCAGCTATCGCAGTAATTGACTGCTGCAGACACGAGAGGGAGAACGATGCTCGCCATCGGGACATCGCAGTGGCGCGGGGCCTTCCAGGACGGCGAGGGAACGATCTCGACCGCCACCGACACCCTGCCCAGCGCCGTCTACACGTTCGCCAGCCGATTCGAAGGCGCCCCCGGGGCGATCCCCGAGGAACTGCTCGCCGCGGGGCATGCAGGATGCTTCAACCACGCCCTGGCCAATATCTCGGGCCAGCACAACCTGCAGGTGGAATCCGCCCGCACCTCCGTCGAACTCACCATGGGAACCGACGATCACGGGCCGGCCATCACCAAAATCCACGTGACCACGGACGCGACAATCCCGGGCGCGACCGAGGAGAAATTCCAACACATCGCCGAAGGCGCACGGGCCCGGTGCTCGATCTCCAAGGCACTGTCCGTCCCGATCACCATGACCGCGACCCTTTCGAACTAGGGCCGCCTGCACCGGCACGAGCAGCACCCCTACACGCCGATTACCCAGAACAGCCGCACCAGGGAGCCACCATGCCTTTCGCCAACAACTACCAGCCCACGCACTTCACACTCACCGAGACCACCCCGGCACTGTGGCGAGTGACCTTCAACAACCCGCCCGTCAACGTCATCGGCCCGGACCTCATGCGCGACCTGAAGGAGCTGCTGGCCGAGCTGGAGAGCAACGACACCGTCAACGTGGTCGTCTTCGACAGCGCCAATCCGGAGTTCTTCCTGGCGCACTACGATCTGGCGGCCGACCCGGCGATCGCCGAAGCCCTCCCCGGCACCACCGGCTACGCCGCGTGGGTCGACATCCTCGTGCGCCTGAGCAAGGTGCCCGCGGTCACCATCAGCGCCATCCGGGGCATCGCCCGCGGCGCCGGCAGCGAGTTCGTCCTGGCCACCGACATCCGGTTCGCCAGCCTCGAGAAGGCCATCCTGGGGCAGATGGAGGTCGGCTTCACCGCGGTGGCCGGCGGCGGCGCCACCGCGCGCCTGGCCGGTCTGGTCGGCCGCGGCCGCACCTTCGAGATCATGCTCGGTGGTGAGGACTTCAACGGCGAACTGGCCGAGCGGTACGGCTACGTGAACCGGGCCATTCCCGACGCGTCGTTCGAGACCTTCGTCGACGCGTACGCCACGCGCGTCTCCCGGTGGGACCGCCGCGTCATCACCGACCTCAAGGGTTTCGTCAACGAGTTCACCCTCCCCGCCGACGAGGTGTTCCCCCGGCAGTCCGACGCCTTCTGGGCGGCCGCCGCCCGCCCGGAGTTCCAGTCCATCAACACGCAGCTGTTCGCCCGCGGGCTGCAACAGAACACCCACATCGAGCGCAACCTCGGCGCGGAGATGGGGCGTACCTTCCCCAAGGCCCCGTCCCCGTCCTGAGCGGCACCGCCGGCTCGGGACGGCAAGGGCCGCAGGCCCAGATCGTGCGGGGGCCGCCCACGGGTCCGGCGGATGCGGGCACGGCAGGACACTGATGCACGGTGCCGGTCGGCGACGTGAGCAAGCTTCGCACCGGCAAGACCGGGCAGGACGTGGAGCGGTACGCCCGTGGGCCACAGGGCCCACCCGGTTTCGCCGACGGGCACTGCACGAGACGTGCGGGCGGAAGGGGTAAGCCGCCCTGGCGCGGGCGGCCCGCGAACGCCATCTCGACTGGCGGTGTCGCCCGACTCGGCCGCGGTCCGCGCTCACCCGCCCGGTGCGGGCCGGCGGGGGTCACCGTCGCGTCCCTGGTGCCGACCGGGAGGTGCCGGGCGCCGGCTCCGCTTTTCGGCTCGGCCATGGGACGCCAAGCGGCCCTGCCCGTGCTGGTGTTCGGCCGATCCGCGATCAGCGCCTTCGCCGAGCCCGTGCACCGCACAACCACAGCCGTCCCGGCGGACGGGCACACCGGGGAGACGGGCAGCTGGGCTCCGACGAGGACGGCGTGGTGTCGGGAGTGACGACCTCGTACAGCGCCCTCCTACGGTCGTGCGTGCGGGGGCAGAGTGAGGATTTCGGCTCCGGTGTCGGTGATGGCGATGGTGTGCTCGCTGTGCGCGGTTCGGCAGCCGGTCGCGCTGCGCAGTGTCCACCCGTCGGTGTCGGTGACGAGGGTGGCCGTGTCCTGCATGACCCAGGGCTCCAGGGCGAGCAGCAGTCCGGGGCGCAGCTGGTATCCGCGGCCGGGCCGTCCGGTGTTCGCGATGTGGGGGTCCTGATGCATGGTCGAGCCGATGCCGTGGCCACCGAACTCGGTGTTGATCGGGTAGCCCGCCTCGCTGAGAACCGTGCCGATGGCGTGGGAGAGATCACCGATGCGTGCCCCCGGCTGGGCGGCGGCGATGCCGGCGGCCAGCGCCCGTTCGGTCGTCTCGATCATCGCAACGCTTTCCGCCGGCCGGGCGGTGCCCACCAGGAAGCTGATCGCGGCGTCGGCGGCCACCCCGCGCGTGGACACCGCGAGGTCGAGCGTCAGCAGATCCCCGTCCGCCAGAGCGTAGTTGTGAGGCCGCCCGTGGAGCACGCGGTCGTTGACGGCCGTGCAGATGTAGTGCCCGAACGGGCCGCGCCCGAAGGACGGCGCGTAGTCGACGTAGCAGGACTGTGCTCCCGCCTCGGTGATCATCTCTTTGGCCCACTGGTCGATGTCCAGCAGGTTCGTCCCGACCGTGCTGCGCTGCTTGAGTGTGTGCAGGATGTCTCCGACCAGAGCGCCGGTGCCCCGCGCCCGCTCGAGCCGCGCAGAGTTCAGGATCTCAATCATGGGGGGCCTCTCCCGTGTGTCCAATAACTATCACGGTCTAACTATACCGGTATGAGAATGGGGCCGTGGTCGGGTTGCCGCTCCCGGCCGCCGCATACCCGTCGACGTTCGCGAGGACCGCCGCAGCCGACGGCCGAGCCGGGGTATCGCCGTGCGCAGGGGTGCGTCGCCGGTCGGGGCGGGGGGCGCGCCGTGGCTCTGCCCGGGGGCCACCCGCAGTGCGCGGGCAACGGCCCGACAGTGTCGAGCGGGCCGACGGGACAGCGTCGGCCGGGTTGATGGGCTGGTCCCGCAGACGCAGGGAACAGCGAGGCGACACCCGAACGCGCAGAGCGGCCGCCGACCTGGCACAGCCACTCACCAGGCTGCTGCCGGCCCCACACGGGTCCGGATCGGCCTCGCCCATCATGGGCAGGAGGTCGCGGGGAGTGAGACGCAACGCACCGCGGTCAGCCGTTGGGGAGGATCACGGCGCGTCCGTTGATCTGCCCGGCGTGCAGCCGCTCGTAGGCCTTCGGCGCGTCATCCAACGCGTACGTCTCGACCTGTACGCCGATGGCGCCCGAGCGGGCCAGGTCCAGCACCTCGATCAGTTCGGCCCGGGTGCCCCAGTACGGAGCACGGACGGCAGCGTCGTAGGGGGTGACGCCGAAGCCGACGGAGGCTGCGCCACCGCCGATGCCGACGATGGTGACATCGGATTCCACGGCTGCGCAGGCCATGGCGGTGGCGACGGTGGGCGCGGCGCCCACGAAGTCGAACACGGCCTGGGCCCCCAGACCCTGCGTCAGCTCGCGGACCGTGTCGGCCGCGTGCTCGTCGGACAGCAGGGTCTCGTGCGCGCCGGACTTACGGGCCAGCGCCAGTTTCTCGTCGTTGACGTCCAAGGCGATCACCCTGGCCGGGCACAGCGCCCGCAGCAGCTGGATGGCGACATGGCCCAGGCCGCCCGTGCCGATGACCACGGCGGTACTGCCGGGGATCAGCTTGGGCAGCGACATTTTGATCGCGTGGTACGGGGTCAGCCCGGCGTCGGTCAGCGGCACGGCGGTCACGGGATCCAAGGCGCCCAACGGCACCAGGTGGCGCGGGTCGTCCACGATCATGTACTCCGCGATCGCGCCGGGCGCGCCGAGTCCGGGCGGGCGGATCCCGAGCTCTTCGGCGCGCAGGCAGTAGTTCTCCTTGCCCTGGGCGCACATCAAGCAGCCGCCACAGCCCCAGGGCCCGTACACGGCCACCGCGTCGCCGACGCTGAATCCGCTGACGCCCTCGCCCAGCACCGCGACGGTGCCGGCACCTTCATGGCCCAAGGTCAGCGGCAGCGGAAAGGGGAGCGCCTCGGCGGGCCAGCTCATGACGGCGATGTCCGAGTGGCACACTCCGGCGGCAGTGACCTTCAAGAGCACCTGGCCGGGACCGGGCTCGGGGCGGTCAATGCTGACCACTTCCGGAGCCGATCCGACGGAGCGGTACTGGACGGCCTTCATGACGGCCGGAATGGCGGACAACGACATCGGACTGCCCCTCTCCTTGCAGCTGCCTTCCATACTGCAAGCCGGGGCGGCAGGGCGCGATACCAACCGCTCTGCCCCAGATGAGCGGCCGGCCGCTCAGGGACCAGCAGGTCAGGCGCCGTCAGGGATGGCACTACTCGGACCGTCGCCGACGCCTGGCTCCGCGGAGCCAGGGAGGTGAGCAGGGGGTGGGGACACGCGCACCGTGCACGTCCGGCCCGGCACCGTTCCATCCTGTGCCAGTGCCCGGTGCCCAAGCATCCTTGGCGGGCCCGCCCCCGGCGCGGCGGGCCTGCGCCCGCCGGGCAGCCGCGGGCGGCCGCCCGCCCGGTCCTGCCTACCCACCTGACGCCGGCCGCCCGGTGCGAGGACCCACGGCCGGGTGGGGGTCCCGGGCGAGCCCGGGCGATCGAACTTATGATGGGCACGAACCGTGCGCGGGCGGCTTGCCGCGCCGCGCCGCTGGACCAGGCCACTCGGGGCGGGAGAGGTATGACAGAGGGCGCCGACACCGCGCGGACCGTGATCCTGACCGTGGACGACGATCCGGGAGTCTCCCGCGCCATCGCCCGCGACCTGCGGCGACGCTACGGAGCCGGGTACCGGATCGTGCGCGCCGAATCCGGCGAGTCCGCACTGGAGGCCCTGCGGGAGCTGAAGCTGCGGGGCGATCTGGTCGCGGTGATCCTCGCCGACTACCGCATGCCGCAGATGAACGGCATCGAGTTCCTCGAACAGGCCCTGGCCGTGTACCCGGGCGCGCGGCGGGTGCTGCTGACCGCGTACGCCGACACCAACGCGGCGATCGACGCCATCAACGTCGTCGACCTCGACCACTACCTCCTCAAGCCGTGGGACCCGCCGGAGGAGAAGCTCTACCCGGTCATCGACGACCTCCTGGCCGCCTGGCGCGCCAGCGACCACCGGCCCGTGCCCGCCACCAAGGTGATCGGCCACCGCTGGTCGGCCCGCTCCTCGGCCGTACGGGAGTTCCTGGCCCGCAACCAGGTGCCCTACCGCTGGTACTCCTCCGAGGAGCCGGAAGGGCAGCGGCTGCTGCAGGCGGCCGACGCCGACGGACAGCGGCTGCCCGTGGTCATCGCCCCGGGAGGCGGCGTCCTGGTCGAGCCGGACACCCCCGAGCTGGCCGCGCACGTGGGGCTCGCGACCACGCCCACCGCCGAGTTCTACGACCTCATCGTGATCGGCGGCGGGCCGGCCGGGCTCGGCTCGGCCCTGTACGGGGCCTCCGAAGGGCTGCGGACCGTGCTGGTCGAGCGGTCGGCGACCGGCGGGCAGGCCGGGCAGAGCTCCCGCATCGAGAACTACCTCGGCTTCCCCGACGGCGTCTCGGGCGCCCAGCTCACCGACCGGGCCCGCCGCCAGGCCGGCCGGTTCGGCGCCGAGATCCTCACCGCCCGCGAAGTCACGGGGCTGGAGGCCAACGGCGCGGCGCGCGTGGTCCGCTTCTCCGACGGCTCGGCGATCGCCGCGCACAGCGTCATCCTGGCCACCGGCGTCTCCTACCGGCAGCTGCAGGCCACGGGCTGCGAGGACCTGACCGGCTGCGGGGTGTACTACGGCTCCTCGCTCACCGAGGCCGCCTCCTGTCTGGGGCAGGACGTGTACATCGTGGGCGGGGCCAACTCCGCCGGGCAGGCGGCGATGTACCTGGCGCGGGGCGCGAAGTCCGTGACGCTGCTGGTGCGCGGGGACTCCCTGACCGCCTCCATGTCGTACTACCTGATCCAGCAGATCGAGGACGCGCCGAACATCACGGTGCGCACCCGCACCGTGGTCGAGGCGGCGCACGGCGACGGGCACCTGGAGCAGCTCACGCTGCGGGACGTGGACACCGGCGTGAGCGAACTCGTCGACACCCAGTGGATGTTCGTCTTCATCGGCGCGGCCCCGCTCACCGACTGGCTGGACGGTGAGGTGCTGCGCGACGACCACGGGTTCATCCTGGCCGGGCCGGACCTCACCGCGGACGGCACGCCGCCGGCCGAGTGGGCGCTGGACCGGCCGCCCTACCACCTGGAGACCAACGTGCCCGGCGTGTTCGTGGCGGGCGACGCGCGCGCCCGGTCGGCCAAGCGCGTCGCGTCCGCCGTCGGAGAGGGAGCCATGGCCGTCATGCTCGTCCACCGCTACCTGGAGCAGTCATGAGCGGGCGGGTCCTGCCCTGCAGCCCGCAGGAGATCGCCTCGCTGTTCCTGTTCGAGAAGCTCTCCCCGGAGCAGCTGGGCCGGCTGTGCGCCGAGGGGCGCGTGGAGCGGTTCGACGCCGGTCCCGTCTACGCCGAGGGCGCCCCGGCGAGCTGCTTCTACGTCATGATCGAGGGCACCGTCGTGCTGTCGCGCCGGGTCGGCGGCGACGACGTGGAGGTGGGCCGGACCTCGCAGCGCGGGGTGTACGCGGGGGCGATGCAGGCCTATCTGGGCGACCAGGTGCCCCAGGTGTACAACAACTCGATGCGGGTGACGGAGTCGACGCGGTTCTTCGTGCTGCCCGCGCAGTCGTTCGCCGACATCATGCAGGAGTGGTTCCCGATGGCCGCCCACCTGCTGGAGGGACTGTTCTTCGGTTCGCGCAGCACCCAGCAGGTCATCGGCCAGCGCGAACGGCTGCTGGCGCTGGGCTCGTTGTCCGCCGGGCTCACCCACGAGCTCAACAACCCGGCCGCCGCGGCGGTCCGGGCCACCGCGACGCTGCGCGAACGGGTCGGCAAGATGCGGCACAAGCTGGCCGTCATCACCCAGGGCCCCTACTCCCGCGAGGCGCTCGCCGAACTCATCGAGATCCAGGAGCGCACCGCCGAACTGGTCGCCAAGGCACCGGTGCTCAGCCCCATGGAGGCGTCCGACCGGGAGGACGAACTCACCGACTGGCTGGAGGACCACGGCATCGCGGAGGGTTGGCGGATCGCACCCGTCTTCGTCCAGGCCGGCCTGGACACGGACTGGCTGGACCATGTCGCGGCGATCGTGGCCGACGACGTCCTGCCGGGGGCCATCGGCTGGCTCAGCTACACGGTGGAGACCGAGCTGTTGATGGACGAGATCGACGACTCCACCACCCGCATCTCGCACCTCGTGGACGCCGCCAAGCAGTACTCGCAGCTCGACCGCGCCGCGCACCGGGTCGTCGACGTCCACGAACTCCTCGACAGCACCCTGCTGATGCTCTCCGGCAAGATCGGCCGCGGGATCCGGGTGGTCAAGGAGTACGACCGCTCGGTGCCGGACGTGCCCGCGTACCCGGCGGAGCTCAACCAGGTGTGGACCAACCTCATCGACAACGCCGTCTTCGCCATCGGGAGCACGGGCGGCGAGGGCACGCTCACCGTCCGCACAGCCCGGGTGGGGGACCGGTTGCTGGTGGAGTTCCGGGACACCGGGCCCGGCATCCCGGCGGACATCCGCAGCCGCATCTTCGACCCCTTCTTCACCACCAAACCGGTCGGCGAGGGCACCGGGCTCGGCCTGGACATCTCCTGGCGGATCGTCGTCAGCAAGCACCACGGCAGCCTCCAGGTCGAATCCGTCCCCGGAGACACCCGCTTCCAGGTCCTGCTGCCGCTGACCGCCCCGGTGACCGACACCGCACCGGACACCGAACCGCCCGCCGCATCGGACACCGCGCCGGGAACCCCGACCCCTGAGGAGTCGTCATGAGTGCCATCGACGG
This sequence comes from Streptomyces sp. NPDC006733, assembly GCF_040636125.1. Lineage (NCBI taxonomy): Bacteria > Bacillati > Actinomycetota > Actinomycetes > Kitasatosporales > Streptomycetaceae > Streptomyces > Streptomyces sp. NPDC006733. Next base: position 148,919 of record NZ_JBEYJD010000014.1, read on the forward strand.
AGTCGACCCGAGCACCGCGCCCAGCGGCCCCGGCTGTGCGGACTGCGAAGCGGCCGGCGGCTGGTGGTTCCACCTGCGCCGCTGCGCCCAGTGCGGGCACATCGGCTGCTGCGACTCCTCGCCCGGCCAGCACGCCACCGCCCACTGGAAGACCTCCGGCCATCCGGTGGTGCAGAGCTACGAACCAGGCGAGGACTGGTTCTGGGACTACGCCGCCGACGCACTGTACGAGACCGGCCCCGCGCTGACCCCGCCGTCCGGGCACCCGGCGGACCAGCCGGTCCCGGGCCCGGCCGGCCGCGTCCCGCAGGACTGGACGCGCCAGCTCCACTCCTGAACAGGCGGCCCCGCGCGGGTCCCGGCGCGGGCTCTACCGGATGCCCGTGCCGGCCTGTCGAACCCCGCGCGGCGGCAGCGGCACGCAGTCAGGCCGTCGGCGCGAAGGTGATGGTGTGCTCGCGTCCGGACCGGCCCGGACCGATGCTCTGATAGAGGTCGGCGAGGTGGCGGCGGTTGGCTTCGACCTGTTCGTGGTCGAGCCAGTACCGGGCCGGGGGCTCGCCCCACGCCACGGTGTAGCACCGGTGGGTGTAGTCGCCGGGCCGGTAGTCGGTGTGCTCCTGGTCGGTCTGGTGGATGATGGTGACCGCGTGGCAGTCCGCGATGCGGTGCAGGAGCTGGGGCTGCGCGAGCATCGCGTGCGTCATCTCGTCGACCGGGACGGCGATGGCGATCTCCGCCGCCTGCTCGTCCTCGGTCAGCGCGTAGACGGCGGCCTTGAGCGCCAGGGCCCGCAGGGCTTCGGTGAACAGCCGCGGGGCATCGTCCTCCAGCTTCCAGTGGGAGATGACGGGGAAGCCGGTGAAGCACTGCCTCGCGTCGGCGCCCGTCAGGCTCGCCTGGTGGAAGGCGGAGAACTCGGTGTCGTCCTCCAGACGCTGGAGGATGTTCACGGCGAGGTCAGCCACCAGGTGGGGGTGGGGCAGAACGGTCGGGGTGGGCATGGTCGTGCCTTTCTGGGTGGTGTTCGGGGCGGGGAATGTGCGCCCGAAGGGGTCAGAGTGGTCGGGCACCGGTCCCGCCCAGGGATCCCTCGGTGGGGGAGCCGTGGTTCTCCTGTGGGCGGGACCGGCGATCTGGGGCACTGCGGCGGGCGGAACGCCGCAGACATGGGACGGCGGAGCGGGTGCGAGCCGGTCCTCGAAGGCGATCAGGCGCTGCATCGGCGGTTCGGTCGGCCGTGCGGATCGCTGTCGGGCGACCGCGGTGGTCGCCAGGTGAAGGGCGAGGCGCAGCAGGAGGCAGGTCACGGTGCCTGCCGGGATCGGGGCGGGCTCGCGGGCCTGCCGGCGGCCGCGCTCATCGGGCGCGCTGCTGTTGGAAGGCCCTTTGGGCGGCCTCGAGAAGGTCCAGACTGCGGGTGGCGGAGCAGGCGCCGTTGGCGGCGGGCTCAAGGTACTGCCGCCAGACCCGAGCCGCGTCATCGCCGATGGAGTACACCGCGCCGAAGGACTCCTCGACGAGCAGCTCCTGTCCGTGCAGTTCCAGCATCGACAAGGGCGCCGAGGGACCCAGGACCGCGGCCTCGTCGGGCACGATGCGGATCTCGGCGTCGCCGCATTGGGCAACGCGCAGCAGGTGGGCGAGTTGCTGGGCCATGGTGGCCGGCCCGCCGTAGGGCAGGGTGAGGACGCGCTGATCGAGGTAGACGGTGACGTCCTTGCCGTGGCCCGCCGGCAGGGACCGCGCGATAGCCGCGACGCGCCCGGCACGCGCCGGGCTTTGCGGCAGCGCCCGTTGATACGCCAGCGCATAGGCGGAGGTCTGGAAGAGACCCGGCACGGCGTGGCTGCACAGAGCGATGCGTTCGGCGATCTGCTCACACGCGCTGAGCCGGGCCACCCACCCCGGCCCCGCGTCGCGGCAGCCGTCCCCCGGGCCGCTCCGGCCGCCTGCAGTAGCTGCAGGGTCCCGTCTCGGACCGGCAGCGGGCAGGCGGACCGGTACACGTCCAGCAGATGTCGCAGCTCGTCGGGGCGGAGCGGGGGCAGGCCGGACTCGATGCGGTTCAGTCGGCTGCCGGTCATACCGACCCGGCTGGCAGCTTGCGACAACCCCAACGCCTGGGCCCGGCGCAGCCCTTCCAGGAAGCCGCCGATCACCATGCCCGCCGCCGTCGGAGGACTGTCGCTGCGCTGGGCGAGGAGGGACGGCAGCGCATGTCGAGGTCGGGACAAGATGCCTCCGACGACACGAACCGGAAATCTATTCTCTCTGGAGTAGACATTCGCTTCTGCTTGTGGGTAGTGTTCCTGTCGTAGCCCAGAGAGACAGCAGGGCCTGGCAGGGACGAACTGCCGGGCAGCAGTATCCGCAGTACCGGTAGTTGCAGTGTGCAGGGCGGTGCGGTGGTGGAGTTGCGAAGCCAGAGCGTTAGCAGGACGGCGACGGGACTGACCATCGGACCGGGCAGCCCGCAGTGATCAGGGGCCGCCGCCGCAGGACCGCAGTTCACGCAGTGGCAGTACCTGTAGGTGCAGTACGCGGTATCCAGCAGTGGTATGTGTGCGTGGTACCTCGGTGAAGGCGTTGGCTGCGGGCGCGCGCACCGGGAGGTTCGGCAGTGGGGTTCTAAGCCAGAGCAGATGCAGGATGGGCGACGGGGCTGGCTGTCGAAGGTGGCGCCATGGTGGGCCACCGAGCAGTACGCGTCACCAGCGGTATCAGCAGTAGGTACGTGATTGATCGCAGAGGGAAGAAACGGAGGGACTAGGCGCCATCAGGATCGCCCGGGCGGAAGGTATGGGCCCGGGTACCGCAGGACATCGAGCGTGAGGTGGTCTGAGGTCAAGCAACCGCGATCCCCGCACCCGCTCTCATCACCTTTGAGCTGGTGCGGAACAAGTAGGTCGGCGCAGTACCAGGGCCGGCAGATGGTGTAACCCGTTCCTTCGGGGCCCTGGTGCCATTGGCGCCAGGGCCCCTCCACGCGTTCTACGACGAGGTGCAATGACAGGAGACGACTCCTTCGCCCGCCTCAACGATGACGACTACCCCGCCTACACCATCGGCCGCGCCGCCGACATGATCGGCAGCACACAGGGCTTCCTGCGCGCCATCGGCGACGCCCGTCTGATCACCCCGCTGCGCTCCGAGGGCGGCCGCCGCCGCTACTCCCGCTACCAGCTGCAGTCGCTTCCCGGGTCCGGGACTTCGTCGACCAGGGCACGCCGATCGAGGTTGCATGCCGGATTGTCGCGCTGCAGGGCCAGCTCGAACAGGCCCTCGCACGCAACGAACAGCTCCGCACCCGCGCCGCCCACGGACCTGCCGCCTGAGCCACGCGCTGAGCGCGGCAGGTAGTCTGCCGCGCAGCGCGTTGTGGTTACCTCAGGCGTGTGGGGTTCTGGCGGGCATTTCGTCAGCGACAGGTGATCACGGGCGGCTACGCAGGTCGGCCAAGGGGACGGCTTGTGGCAGGCCGGCGATGCCCAGCAGGTGCAGGGTTCGTGGGTCGGTGCAGATCAGTGTCAGGGTGCCGTCGCGCTCTCGGCAGCGACGCCCGGCCCGGCACAACAGGCCCAGGGTGCTGCAGTCGATGAAGGTGACCGTTCGCAGGTCGACGACAACCTCGGGTCGGGGGCCGGCGGTAGCGTCATCCAGGTGTGCGGTCAGCACGGGGGTGACGGCGATGTCGAACTCTCCGTGCAAAGTGACCGTGGTTCGGTATCCGGTAGTGACGCTGCGAACCGTCCCATCCGGATAGTGCTCGCTGGACATCAGGCTCCTGGTCGTGAGGACACAACCTGGTGCGCGCGGTCCCCAGGCGGCGTGAGTGCGGTGCTGTCAGCCACCGGGGATCGGGGTGGAGAATTTGAGCCTACGAGGACCCACCCGGCGCTCAGCGGGAGCTCGCGAATCCGATAGCCCGATTGAGTGAATCGGCCCGGTTCCAGGTTGACGCAGCTGCCGAGAGCGCTCCGCTACTGAGCTTTCGTGCTGGATGTCGTGAGGGTGAGTCCAGCTGCGGCGAGGCATCCGTCGATGAGCTCGCTGCGGTATTGGATCTGGCGGAGGGTTCGGCGAAGGACGCGCAGCAGATGGTCGGCGTCGGTGAAAGCGATGTTGTTCTGGCCCGCGCGGCGTGCCAGCGACCAAATGCCCTCGACGGGGTTCAGGTCGGGCGCATAGGCGGGCAGTTGGACAGAGGCAATTCAGCCGTGCGCGTCGATGTAGGCGCGCAGATGGGCGTCCAGGTGCACGTTCAGGTTGTCCCAGATCCGCCCGTCGACGAAGGGACGATCGCAATTGGCGACTACGGGCGCTACTCAGCGATCCGCGATTGGAACCTGGGCGACGTGGACCGGCGCGACCTCCGGCCGGCGCCCGACGAGGAGCTCTCGGGTGTCGGCCAGTGGATGCACGAGATGGCCAGGCGGGATGGGGAATTCGGACTTGCCGAGGGAATCGCCCACCTTTTCGGCAAAGCAGAGTGCCCGAGATGTGCCAGCGTCTTCACCGTCTCGGGTGAGTACGAGGAGGTTAACTGCCCGGTCCTGCGGTAGCCCCGCGCGGCACTGGCGCTTGGCCCTTCTGGGCCGGCAGAAACAGTCTTGCCCTGCCTCACGCCGCCTGCGAGATCTGGGTGACCGAGGCTGGGGAAACCGGGGGGCTTCACCGAACTGTTTGTGGTGCTGGAGCAGTGGTAGAGCTGTCCGATCAGACTGTTGAAGACGTTGCGCAGGGCGGAGGCGTGCCAGTCTCCGCGTTGTCTCCAGGAGCATGCTGCTCCGGTCTACCTGGGGATCGCCTGTTCCTCCCGCCATCGCGCGCAGCCCGCGCGACCAGCCGTTTCGGCAGGGCAGAGCCCTTCCACCAAGCACGTTGCTGCAGGTCAGACCAGCTGAGCAGGAGGAAGGCCGCGCGCTCTGGGAGACACAACTTTACGAATACGTCCTGCACGGGGCGCGGAAATCCGTGGACGGACCCGCGGAAGATCACGTAGCGTGTGGCTTCACGCCCTGAGACGGACGGAAGGAGGCGAGTGCCATGCAGTTCACAACTTTCCAGCGCTCCCTCTTTCGTTGTCCCGGTGTGGTTGGTCAGTTCTGACCGGGAGCGCTCCAAGCAGCCTGTATCCCGGAGGAATCCATGACCGATCTGGTCATCCGCGCGCTCACCGCGAGCGACGCTCATCTGTTCAACGCACTTCCCGACCCCCTGGGCGCCCGTGAGGCCCATCGGCGTACCCAGTTCCGCCCCGACTGGAAGCGCGTGGCCCTGCGCGACGGCGAGGTCGTCGCCCGCGGCGCATGGTGGGGCGGCCCCGACGACTCGCAGCCCGTCAACATCAACTGGTTCGATGTGGCCGAGGGCGAAGAGGAGGCCGGAGCCGAACTCCTGCGCTCGGCTCCGTGGCAGGTAGAACTCGAGATCAACCTGCCCGGTGGCTGGCGGGACACGACCGACCTGCGCGCCGACGCCGAGGCGCGTTTCGCCGCTGCCCGAGCCGCAGGGTACGAACTCCTGGTGGAACGCTTCCTGTACCGCTGGACGCCGGAGCGCGGTCTGCCCGAGCGGCCCGGACGCCTGCACTTCAGCGCCGAACCCGACGACATCGTGTTCTTCGACGCGTTGCGTCGCATCCACTCCGCCACCCTGGACGCCCACGCGCTCAAAGCCATCGAGGAGGGCGGCCTCGACCAGGCCGCTCAGGAGGAACTCGACTTCTTCCACTGGTGCCCCTCACCGCGGGAGTGGTGGCAGCTCGCACGCACACCGACGGGCGAGCTGGCGGGCATCCACATCCCGGCCCACAACCCCTCGGGCCCCACCATCGGCTTCATCGGAGTGCTCCCGGAACAACGCGGCCACGGCTACGCCTACGATCTCCTCGCCGAGTGCACCCACCTCCTCGTAGAGCAGGGCGCCGAGTTCGTCAGCGGAGCCACGGACCGCGGCAACTTTCCCATGGCTGCGAACTTTGCCAAGGCCGGTTTCCCCGTCATCAGTGAACGCATCAACTTCCACCCGGCGGGTCAAGCAACATAGCGCGGAGTAGCACGTGGTGGGTGGTCCGGGCCGCAGGAAGGTCCGGACCACTTGCCCAGTGCCTGGCGCAGCAGCGGGGTGCAGGCCTGGCTTATCAGTGTGACCTCGTCGCCGGTGGCGCCTGTACTCCGGGCATGAGCGGGATGGCCGCGGCGAAGGTCGTGAGGACGAGGCCGGAGTCGGTCCTGCGCATGAGCCGGTCAGCCCCGGGACATCGACGGCTCAGCGGTGCTGTGTTGCAGGAGGGCCGCCAGGGCGCCCGCGGTGAGGGCGAGGACCTCGGCTTGATTGGCTTGCACGGATCCACCCGGCGGGCGCTATCGGCTCCCGTACGAGATCCAGGCCGCCCAGCACGGAGTCAGCCGCTCGCTCACTGGGGTACTGCGCGCCACCCGTCACGCTCCCGCGGACTCCTCTCACAAGGGGCGGCCGGTGGACGCACACGCCCCTGAAGGGCCGGCCATGACCGTCTACCGAAGCGGCGGACAGCCGACCTGCACCACGCTGGAAATGCTGTTCACGGGGACGGGGCCCATGACCCAGACCGAAGAACGCAGCCAGGCTACCGGTGTGCTCGTCACTTCCCTCGGCGCCCGGCACGCCACCGTGGAGTGGTTCGTTTCCATTACGGCCCGCACTGCAGCCGCCCGCGCGCAGACCGAAAGCCTTGCCGACGACCGCGCCGTGCTGTTGCACCGCACCTTGCGAAGCTAGACGGACTGCCTCAGCGGCGTCCTGCAGGAACTGGGCTACACGCGGAAGCGGACCACAAATGGCGCGGTCCAGGGGTCGACGGCAACCCCGGGGTGGGATCGGTGTCGAAACCGCCCGGAGCCTTGCCGAGTTCATCAGCTCCAACCTCGACCACCTCGACGAGGCCCGGCCTCGTCGGCACCGTGGGGGAGACGAGGCGAACCCTAGCGCTGCCGTACGCCAATGACGGATTTTGACTGATGCCTAACTAGTTTCGACACCTTTTGCGAAATTCGACGTTGTCGTCGCCGGGGCGGCGCTCCCATCGCTAACTTGGCGGCAGAAGAAGTTTTAACGAACATCCTCAGGCTGTGTCGTGAGGTGTCCCATAGTTCCCACGGAAATGCACGCAACGGGAGGGGATTCGATGCCTCCGAGCTCGACCCAGCCTTCCAGCGGGGCGCCCTTCACGCCTGAGCGCCTCTTCACCTTCTTTGCTCCCTTGGCGGCTATCGCCACGATCGCAACCATTATCGGCTGGATTCGGACCGAATTCATGGTCGTTATTGCGGCCGCTGTCATCTTTTTCACTTTGGCCGCCTTCTTTTACATTGCAAAGAGCGCGGATCGCAAGATCCAGATTGCCTGCGGGTTGTCCTGTCTCTTGCTCGCTGGAATGAGCGGAGCAATTGGTTTCAAATGGGGGAGATCTCATGCATTGCAGCCGTCGGTGGCGGCGCCCGGCCCGACGGCTAGTAAGAAGGCGGGGGAGTCGCCTGGTGCAGCCGAGGTACCTCCCCCAGCGGCGAGCACTGGAAGTCAGAAGAGTGAATCGCCTTACTTCTCCTTCTCTCGGCCAGTGGAGGGATCTAGCGTCGACGGCACTTTTGAAGTGAGCGGAGAAGTCAGAGGTATCGGCACAGATAACCTCTGGCTGTTGGACTACTCCGGTTCTGCCAATTCTCCAGGGAATGTCTATTACCGCACCAGCGACCATCCGGTCGCGGTCCGGGAAGGGACATGGTCCACCACTGACGGCCCCCTCGGCGGACCATCCGATATTGGCGCAGTGTTCGCCATTGCCATCGTGAGGGCAACGCCGCACTGCTCGGCCACCATCGGTGCGGTGAAGGAGAACGCTGCCGGAGATTTCATTGTGGGTAGCGAACTGCCCGAGGGATGCTCACTGATGGGAACCCGTCACGTAAAGAAGAAGTCCTAGCGACCTGTCCTACGGCGAGGACTGCGACCTGGCCGCTGCGGACACGAAGTCCCCGGAGGCCAGCCTGCTCCCGCTGCACCTGCTCCAGCGCTTGTCCAGCGCGCGCCAACGGATTGGCGACGCGGGAGGTACTGGCCGACCTGAAGCGGGCGGACAAGCTCACCGACGCAGGCCGCCGGGCACTGTCACCGCTGTTCTGGATCCATCGCAGTCCGTGCAGCCAGTTCGCGCCGGACAGGAACCGCCGCCTCGATCTGGACCTGTTCCTCCGTGAGATGGTGCCCCGCCCGCGCACCCTGCTGGGGGAGGCAGCAAACATCACGGTTCTGGGGGCAGTCGAGACCGCGGTGCTTGCTCAGCTGGACAGCGTGACCAGCCCCATCTCGTAGGCGGTGATCACCAACTGGACCCGGTCCCGGGCGCCCAGCTCGGTGAGCAGGCGTGATACGTGCGACTTGGCGGTGGCCACGCTGATGAAGAGGTCCTTCGCGATCTCGGTGTTCGTCCGGCCGCGCCCGATGAGGGTCAGGACTTCCTGATCCCGCTCGGTGATGCCCGCGACCGGACGGGGGGAGCGCTGCGGGGGCCGCCCGGCGAAGTCGGCGATCAGGCGGCGCGTGATCCCTGGCGCGATCAGCGCATCGCCGACGGCGACCACGCGGATCGCCGCGAGGATGTCGTTCAGCGCCATGTCCTTGACCACGAAGCCGCTCGCTCCGGCCCGCAGCGCGCCGTAGACGTAGTCGTCCTCGTCGAACGTGGTCAGGACGAGGACGCGCGTCGCGGCCGGACCGGCGGTGATCAGGCGGGTGGCCTCGATCCCGTCCATGCCGGGAATCCGGATGTCCATCACCACGACGTCGGGGCTGATGTCCCTGACCAGTGGGACCGCCTCGGCACCGATTGCTGCTTCTCCGACGACCTCCAGGTCGGGGTGGTCGGCCTCGACCAGGCGCAGGCCGGACCGTACCAGTGGCTGGTCGTCGGCGAGAACGACGCGTACTGGAGCGGCGGCCATCGGGCCTTCACCGCCACTCCCGCGGGTACGGGCAGCGGCAGCCGGGCCGTTACCCGGAAACCCCCTCGGGACGCTCCGGCGCTGAGGTCGCCGGAGAGCAGGGCGACCCGCTCGCGCATGCCCACGAGACCCAAGCCGTGGGCCGGGCCCTTCCCGGTCATGCCGGGCGGGAGCAGGCGGGTGTTCGCGGCGTTCTGGCCGGCGCCGCCGAGGGTGTAGCCCACCAGCGCGGACGCGGAGTCGAACTGCGCCTGTTCGGGGACGCCGAGCGCCGGGAGCGGTCCACCGAAGCCCTCGAACAACTGCGGCATCGCGACCGGCGACGGGGTGCGGGAGAGATGGGCGCCCAGCCACGGGTGTGCGTCGATCGCGTCGAACACTCCCTGGGCGACCGTCCCGGTAGTCGGGTGATCACGTGCCCGCCGCCGTGGCGCCTGCTTCTCGTGCCCACCGAGCGTCCGTAGGGCGGTGGCGGGTGAGGGGCGTTGGGCCGAATGCCGCTCACCGCCGAGCAGATCGCCCTGCGCCATCGGTTCAGTCCCGGTCCCGCCCGAATGCCGAGCCGGGGCAGGGCCTCTTCGCCTTACGAGGTCGTCGCCTACGGGGAAGGCCGCCGCTCCACAGTGTGCCAAGGGGCGTGCGTAGACAGCAGGTCGAGAATAACAAGCCCTGTGGAATGCTCTCAGCTGGCAGACCCGTCCTGGCTGGCCCTCGCTCCGTTGGGAACCTTAGCGAGCCGATGCTGGAGGCGAAGCCAGAAGCGCTCGGGGCGGGGGGCGGACCACTCCGTCGGCCGGAGGCTTGGGCCGGATCCGATGGAACGAGAGCCTTACGGCTCCGACGGGCGGACCCCAGGGGGCGCGTGTGGGTCGGCGAGCTGGGCAACAGAAGAGTTATGACTTCACTCATGGTGGTTGCCTCCGAGTTGGCCCAGGGCAGTAGGCCGGACGGGCCTCCGTGGTTGAAGTGGGCGTTCTTGGCCGTGTGGGTTGCTCTGGCGCCTTGGATTATCTACAAACTGCATCGGAACAGACATTTCAGAAGACGGCGCTGACCGGTCCACGCTGCTGGAGGCCGTGGAGCGGGCGGTTGGGCAGAGTGCCGGGGATGCCCGCCGCGGCGGCACGGGCTGCCGGGGCCGGATGAGCGGTGCGGTCCGGATGGCCTCGGCCTTGCGGAGGGCGCTTTCCTGGCAGAGCACGGCCGTGCCATGGAGGAGTGCGGTGAACGCGTGAGCGAGGGTCTCAGGGGGTGTGAAGCAGCCGGCACGAGAAAGTGGGCCATCCGTCGTGCTGGCTTGTCTGGCCCTGCGCTCTCTGGGCCCATCGCCTCAACCCCTTGGGGTCACCTGGCTGTCCCGTTCAGGTCGGCACGGCGGTCGCCCGCTCCCACAGCCCGCAGGTGCAGAGCGTAGGCACGGAGCCAGGCGGAGGAAGGCCCACGGCCCCGTGGGCGATGAGGGTGATGCGTCGTCCGCCTGTGGTGTCATCCAGGCCGCGCAGAAGACCGACGCCGATGTTCTGGGTGCAGTCGAAGAACTGCAGGAGGACGTCACGATCAGCAGGTGGCTGGCGATGGTGAGAGCCTGGGGGAGTCGGCGTCCACGAAGGGATCGGGCCGAGGGTGGGCACGGTGGGGTAGGCGATGCCCACGACCGTCCGGGGCGGCGGTGACTGCGGGCGGGGTCGGGCAGCAGTGCCGAGGGGCTGGGTGCCGGCGGGTGGGTCAGTCCCGATGCTGCACGATGTTGAAAACGTTGCCGTCGGGGGCCCGGACGAAGAACCGGCGCACACCCCAGGGTTCGGCCGTCAGGGGGTGCACGATCTCGTAGCCGCGCTGCTGGGCCTGTGCGAGGGCGGCCTCGACGTCGTCGACCTTGAGGGTGGCGACCGGATTGTGCGGAGCGGTCGCGTCGTGGGTGACGAGCTGGATGTGCGCGCCGGTCTCGGGTGAGGTGTAGCGGGCCACCCACCCCATGTTGAACTCCTCGGTGCCCATGCCGAGGTAGTCCGCGTAGAAGCCGTGCGCCGACGCAATATCCGGCACCTGCACATCGGTGATGACGCCGATAACCCGCATAGCATTCCCCTTCACGCTGCGACTGTCCCGGGCAGTGTGGCAGGAGCCGGATGGTTCGCGGGAGGACACACCCTCCGTGCCTACGCTCGATCGCACCTGTCGGAAACCGGCGGTCGCTCCGCGACCCCCAGGCGGCGACATGGGTAAGAGCGAACGCTTCCAGCGCACGCGGCGGGAGAGGGCGCTCGAGCACGCCACCTCGTTCGCGTGGCCGGCCCGCAGTCCAAGAAGTCGTTGGCGGCTGGTGGCACCCTTACCGCCGCCAACGGCCCCATCAGGCAACCTCTGCCGCCGGCGTCCAGGCTCACGCAGCCAGCAACGACAGGGTGCCGAGCCCGGCGACGGGCGGAGGTGTGGCGAGCGCCCCGTCCCTCGAGGGGTGTTCCACGACGCCGCCGATCCCCTTGCCGGTGTGCCGGGTGGGGTGGCGGTGATGCGCAGCCTGTGTCCGTCGTGGGTGTTCTCGTGGCTTGGCCAGGGGGCCCGTCGGGCCCTCCGGCGGTGATCCGTCCGCTGTTGGGCCCGGCCGTCCCTGCGGGAGCAGGGCTGGACCGGCCCCCAGCGGGAAGCCGACCGTTGAGGCAGGGCGTGTGGGGTTGTGGGAAGCGGAGGAACGCATCGTGTCGTCGACGTACGGGCCCGTGGAGGGCCCCGTGGGGATACCCGCGGAAGGGGTGGCACCGGAACCGTCCGCGCGGAGCGTGCGGGGTATGCGCCGCAGGTCCTGGTTCGTGGCCGGGTTCACCTTCACGCTGGGGGCGTTCTTGGCCTGGCAGGTCGCCCAGGCGGTCCTGCGGGCCAGTCAGGTGCTCCTGCTGGTGCTTCTCGCGTTCCTGATAGCCGTGAGCCTGGAGCCGTTGGTGGGGTGGCTGGTGGATCGGGGTATCCGTCGGGTGCGCGCGGTCCTGATCGTGGTCGCCGCGTTCTGCCTGCTCGTCGCGGGCCTCCTCGCGGTCGTGGTTCCGCCGGTGATCACCGAGGCGGACGCGCTGATCCGCGCGATCCCCGGCTGGTTGCAGCAACTGCATGACCACCACTCGACGTTGGGTCGTCTGGAGGACCGCTACCACCTGACCGACAAGGCCAAGTCCCAGCTGGGTTCGGGTGGCACCAGTGTGTTCGGCGGCCTGTTGGGCGCGGGCCTGTACGTCGTCAGTGCTATCACGGCCACGGTCGTGGTCGTGACGCTGACCATCTATTTCATGGCCAGCATGCCCGCCATCAAACGGTTCGCCTACCAACTGGTCCCTGGCAGTAGGCGGCCCCGCACGCAGGAGATCACCGAGGAGATTCTGGTACGGATCGGCCGCTTCATGCTCGGCAACGTGGTCACGTCCGCGATCGCGGGTGTGGCGACCTTCGCGTGGTGCGCGCCGATGGGTGTTCCCTATGCGGCGGCCTTGGGGATCTTCACCGCGCTCATGGACATGATCCCGATGGTGGGTTCGACGATCGCCGGGGTCGTGGTGAGCTTGGTCGCCCTGTCGGTCTCCTGGCCGGTCGCGGCGGCGACTGCGGGCTTCTACGTGGCCTTCCGCCTGCTGGAGGACTACCTGATCATGCCGCGGGCGATGCGCTTCGCGGTCGATGTCCACCCGGTCGTCACGGTGGTGGCGGTCCTCGCCGGGGGAGCGCTGCTGGGGATCATCGGAGCACTGGTGGCGGTTCCGGTCGCGGTGGCGATCAACCTGGTACTCGATGAGGTCGCTTTCCCCAAGCTCGACGCCGCCTGACCGCACGTCCCCACGGCCGTTTGCTGCGGTGACGAGCCACGCACCGGTTCGCGTCGCCCTGGTGTCGGCGAGCGGTCCGCTCTTTCCTGCCGCAGACGCGGCGGCCCGGGTAATCGGCGGGGTGCAGCACTGGGTACGGGGAGTGGAGGTGGCCTCTGACAACGACGCACTCCCGCTGCCGAGCCGATAGGCCTTCGCCATGTCCGTCCTGTGCTGGGAAGGTTGGAGGCCCGGTCGATGGCGGCTCGGCCAGGTTCTGAGGAGGCGCACTCGCTGCGATCCGCACCAGCACACGGTTGGGATCGTGCCCCCTCGCATCTCCACGGCGGTTCGGCACCTCATTCTGATCCGCGAGGACGGCTTCTCGGGCACCGAAAGCGTGATCGTGCTTTCGGGTGAAGGGCCGTGTCGTGCTCTGTACGAGAGCCGTTGGGTCGGACATGAAGAAGATCATCACCAGTGGCCTGCTCGCCGCTGCCGCGCTGGCGGCCGGCACCCCGGCGGCATTCGCTGACAACGACAGCAACTTCGGACCGGGCGTGAACGCCGCGAACAACTGGAACTTCACCGCCGCCGCGGTCTGCTTCCAGGAGCTTGCGGTCGTGCCGGTGGCCGGTCCCTGGGCGACCAATGCCAACAACTGCACCAACGGCAACGTTCTCGATCACGCCGCACAACAGGGGGCGGAGCGTGCGGGCAGCGTAGCCGGCACCCTGACTGGCGGTCACTGACCCGGCGCCGGGCGCTGCACCGCCAGCGCGGCTGGCCGCGCCCTCTCGTCCCGCAGTGATCAGAGCACGGTGGTACGGCGCAGGACCCGTGGAGGCGTTTACTCGCCGCCGTCAGCTGCGCCGGATCGTGCGGGACATGCCTGCTCAGTGGGGGCGGTCGGCGAGTATGCCGTCGCGCAGCCGGGTCAGGACCTTGGTCCGCAGGCGGGGAGGCGCATCAGGAACACGCCGAGTTCGGCGCCGACCGGAGCCGGGGTCATTGCGTCGCCGAAGCGCAACTGCAGGATCTGCAGGTCGCGCTCGTCGACGTGGGCCATCAGCGGCTTGCGGGCAGTCCATCGGGCGCCCGCCGCCGGTGTCGGGGCCCTGCACGCGCCGACCGACCGTCCCGCCGCCACCGCCGCGACAGCCATGGGTGCTCTCGGCGGGCCCGGGCGGATCTGCGGGTGTTCGAGGGGACCCCGTACGCTGGGCGCCACGTCAGTTGACGCTTGTGGGTGCCGGTAGGTGTGGCGGTGGAATCGAGGTAGCCATGGCTGTTCAGCCGCGGCGCAGTGCTGGGGAGCCGGCGCTGCCGTCGGAGCTGCCGACGACCTGCTGATCGGAACCGGCCAACCGCTGATCGCCGAGGACGCGGTCACCGACGCCCGGATCAAGGATCTGGCCGCGGTCGGCGCCCTGGGGATCGGCGCCTGGGCGGGGTATCCGGTGGTCTCCCCGAGCGGGCACGTCCTGGGCGGCCTCTGCGTGATCGACGACCACGCGCGGCCGTTCACCGACACGCAGCGCGAGGCTCTGCAAACTTTGGCCCGCTCGGTCTCCTCCGAGATCGCCCTGCGCCAGGCCCTGCGCCAGGCGCTGGCCTCGGGAGCGGCCGCGGTCGAGCTGGCGCGCACCTTGCAGGAGTCACTGCTGCCGCCGAGCCTGCCGCGGGTGCCGGGGCTGGATGTCGCCGCGGTGCACCTGCCCGCCGACGCCACGCACGCCGACGTCCTGGGCGACTTCTACGACCTGTTCCGCACACCGGGCGACACCTGGTGCGCGGTGCTCGGCGACGTGTGCGGCAAGGGCATCGAAGCCGCGAAGGTCACCGCGCTGGCCCGCTACACCGTGCGCACCGAGGCCACCCAGCACCCCCACCCCGCGACCGTGCTGCGCCGGCTGCACCACGCCCTGGTCGACCAGACGGTCAGCAACCGCTTCTTGACCGCAGCCCTGACCACCTTCACCGTGCGGGCCGACGGCAGCGTGGTCGGCCGATACTCCAGCGCCGGGCACCCCCCGGCCCTGATCCGCCGCGCGGACGGCACCGTGCAAGAGCTCCACATCCGCGGCACCCTGCTCAGCACCTTCTTCACGCCCGAGCAGGTCCACCTGGACGAGACCACGTTCACCCTGGAGGTGGGGGACGCGCTGCTGCTGTACAGCGACGGCATCACCGAAGCCCGCACCCGTCGGCGCGGACCGCTGTTCGGCGAGGACGCCCTGGCCGCCGCGCTGGCCGCGACCGCCACCATGGACGCCTCCACCACCCTGGCTCACCTGTGCAAAGTGGTCACGGCCCACAGCGGCGGCTACGCCGTCGACGACACCGCCCTGCTCGTGCTCCGTGTCCCCGCCCACCCCTGACACCGCCGGAGCCCGCCCTGCCCCGCCAGGCGGTACGGCCCGTCGGCCGGCAGGCCGACCAGGCCTGCGACCAGTTGCTCCAGGCCCTGGCCTCGTGCCCTGCCGCGGAGCGGCCGGTCACCGGCACGCAGTGCGCAGCTCCTGCGCCGGCTCCTGCCGGCGGGGCAGCGGCCGCGCCCGGGGTCCGTGTGCTGGAGCGGAGACAGCCGGGCGGCCGCTGCCTCCCGGATCGCGTGGCGTTCGGCGCGGAGCCGGCCGACCGCGGCATCGCGCGCACGGCGGCCGCCGGCGGCGTCACACGCTCGCCGGCTCCGCGGGGGACAGGAGCCGCAGGCAGCGGGCGGCCTCGTCCAGGGCATCGGCCAGGTACCGCACGGTCAGCGGATCGTCGAGATCGGCGTCCCGGAGGTGGTGCGCGATCTTCTGGTAGAGGGTGATGGTGTCCCTGATCATGATCAGGGAGTGGGGGCGAGTGGATGCGGGCCCGGTTGCCGTCCGCCGGGCGGCGGCCCGTTCCAGCGGGCGCAGCAGCGCATCGCCGCGCTCCACGAGCTGCAGCAGGCGGATCCGCGGATCGGGGTCGGTGCAACCTGGGACAGGGTGAGGCATACCGGAAGGTTAGGGGCTGGTGCGCAAGCACCGTCGGGCGGGTGCCCCGGCGTAGCCGGATGGATGCCTCATGGACCGGGTGTGCGAGCGCCGCACGCCTTTCGGCGGGCATGGCAGCGGCGCCGCCGCCCCCGGCGGGTACACGACGCGCGGCAGTGTCGCGGTCACGGGCGCGGGCATGCTGGTGGGGCAGCATGGCGGCATGAAGATCACCCCTCGTTCCTTCGCGCACGTCCGTCTGACCGTCACCGATATCGAGCGGTCTCGGGCGTTCTACGACGCGGTCTTCGGCCTGCCGGTGGCGTTCGAAGTGCCGGCCGACGCCGACGAGGCGACGCGCGAGCAACTCGCGTTCCTCTTCGGGGGTGTGATCTACCAGCTGGGTGATTCCCTGCTCGGACTGCGTCCGGTCGCCAAGGACCGGTTCGACGAGGACCGGGTCGGCTTGGACCACCTCAGCCTGGCCGTGGCCGGGCGCGACGAGCTGGAATCGGCGGTGGCGGTGCTCGACGGCCAGGGTGTCGCCCATGAGGGCATCAAGGACATCGGCGCGGGCTACATCCTCGAGTTCCGCGACCCCGACAACATCGCCCTCGAGCTGTTCGCTCCCCAGCCCTGACGGACCCGTGCTCCGGGCCTGAGCAGGCGGGACGCGCTGTGGCCGGTACCCGTGACCGGGCGCTGTCGTTGAGCTCCGATGGGGGTGCTCCGCACCCGTTGCTCAGGAGGCATGCATGCTCGTCCGTCCCCTTCCTGCCGTGGCGCTCGGCGCACTGGCCCTCGCCGTCCTCGCGTCGGCGGCCGCCGCGTCGGCCGTGCCGAGCGGTCCGACGGACACCGTCCGCGGTGACCATCTGCGGGTCGCCGTCTCCGATGCCGGCCGGGCGGGCGCCGAAGGCGTCTACGACGTCTCCTGCCACCCGGCCGCGGGCCGACGCCCCGACGCGCAGGCCGCCTGTGACGGCCTGGACCAGTTGTCCGCCTCCGGCACGGATCTGTTCGCGCCCGTTCCGCCGGACGCGCTGTGCACGCTGCAGTACGGAGGTCCAGCTGCCGCGCGGGTGACCGGAACCTGGCACGGACGCCCGGTCGACGCGGTCTTCAGCCGGGCCAATGGATGCGAGATCGCTCGGTGGAACGCTCACCTGCCGCTGCTGCCCGCGGTCGCGTCCTGAACCGGAACCGGTCAGCGCGGTCGGCTGCTCCGAGCTGGTGGACAAAGCGGCGAAGCGGGTGCGCACTTTGGGGCGGGCAGCGGGTGGAGGCGGGGGTTGATGGCCAGGGCCGGCCGCGGATCCTCGCTCGCCGAGGACGTAGAGGGAATCATCCGGCCCGCGGGGTCGCGTCATCGGACGGGCCCGGGCTGGGGGCGGCATCGCGGGTTGAAGCCAACGCGCCCCCCGCAACGCGAGCGGGTAAGAACCCTGCGGTCAGGGCTTGATGAGGCGGGTATAGAGCTGGGTCCAGGCGGTGTCTTGTGCGGTGGCGGGCTGGGCGTCGCAGAAGGGCAGGGCGCCCTTCGCGGTGTAGTACTTCATCATGCGCAGGACCGCCAGGGTATTGGCGTCGCTTCCCCCGGTGTAGTCCTTGCCGGGCAGCACGCTTTGGTGGCTGCGGCAGGTGGGCTTCTTGCTGTCGGAGGTGGCGTCGAGTGCGCCGGTGCGGGGTGCGGAGGAGCCGCAGCCGGTGGTGACGAGTGAACCGACCAGGAACAAGGTGGTCCAGAGGGTGCGGGCACGGAATGCCATGGGTCTCTTCCTGTAGTGCGACGGGGGAGGGGAGAACGGCGGCTGCCTACAAGGGCATCGCGCGCAGTGCGGTGCCCAGACCTACGACCAGGATGAGCAGGGCCGTGCCGACTGGGGTGACGCGTGCCCCCCACGCCGCGAACCGGCCGACGGCTCGGCCGTTGAGGGCCGGGATCCGGTCGCGCAGTTTGAGCAGGAGCAAGCCGGCGGCGGCCAGGGTGGCGGCCATGCCCAGGCCGTAGCAGACGACGAGGGCGATGCCGAAGACGGTCCTGCCCAGGGCGATGGAGCCCAGCAGAACGATCAGCGCGGAGGGGCTGGGAACCAGCCCGCCGGCGATACCGATGCCGATCAGGCCGCCCTTCTTGCGGTCGGTTGCGGTGCCGTGATGGTGGTGGCCGAAGAGCCCGTGGCTGTGTCCGTGAGCTTCGTGGTGGTGGAGGCTGGCCTCCTGCCCGTGGGGCGGGTGCGGTGCGATGTGCGGGGCCGTCGGGCCGTGCTGCGCTGCGTATCCCGGGGCGAGTGCCACGTCGGTGGTCGTCCCGGCCGCAGCGACGGTCCGGTTCCCGATGGTGGCTGCGACGAGCTCGCCAGGACCGGCGTGCTCGGCAACCGCACCCTCGCGGCCGTGCGGATGGTCGTGGACGTGCCCGTGCTCCCCGTGGGTGTGGCCGTCATGGGCGTGGCGATGGTGCGCGGGCTGTGGTTGCGGCCGGGCGCGCAGCGTGCGCAGGGCGGCCGGCAGGAGCCAGAGCCCGGCCGCGATGATGACCAGGCCACTGATGCTGCCGAGCCAGGCGAGCGCCTGCTCGCCGGCGAGTGCGGAGGACACGCTCAACGCGGTTCCCAGGACCAGGACGGACGCGGTGTGGGTGAGGGTGACGGTCGACGCGACGGTCACCGCGTCGCGCGGCCTGCCCTGCCGTCCGGCGAGGTACGCGGCCATGATGGTCTTGCCGTGTCCCGGCAGCGCGGCGTGCCCGGCGCCCAGGACGAGGGCCAGCAGCACGGCCAGCAGGCCGACGGGCAGGGTGAGCCGGTCCCGGTCGGTGAGCGAGCCCAGCCGGGCCTCCAGGGCCGCGTACCAGCCGCCCAGCAGGCCCGAGCCCGGCGCGGTGGCGGTGGCGGCTCCGGGGCCGCCGCCGAGGGTGATGTGGGTGTGGCGGGTGTCGGGCGGGTTGGACAGCAGATCGGCTGGATAGGTGCGCAGTGCGCGGGAGATGGAGACGGCGGGGACGTCCGAGGAGCCGATCCGGGTGCCCTCACCGCGAGCGGTGATCTCGTGCCAACCGATCCGGGACGGGTCGACGCCGGTGCTGAAGTCGAGGATGCCGGCCGCGCCCAGGTCCGCGGGGGCGCTGAGCCGGCACTCCAGCCGACCGGTGTCCAGCCCGGCCTGTCCGCGCACGAGTTGGTAGCCGCTCGAAAGGACCCGCAGGCGGATGGTCTCGCCGGGTGTGGGTCCAGTGCCTTGCGGTCGCACGGTCGCGGAGACGCCGTGGGCGAGCGTGGCACAGGTGGTCCGGGCGTGGGCGGCGGCCTCGGCGGCGCTCAGCCGGCCGTCGTGGTCACTGTCCAAGGCGGGCTTGGCCTGCAGCGTCGGGATTTCGGCGGTGTCGACCACCACCAGGTCGTCGACGCGGTCCGGGTGCAGGGTCAGCCCGTCGTAGCGGTTGACGGTGAAGTTGCCGAGCGGGTGGGCGGACGCGGTCGGCGCGGCCAGGCAGAGCAGCACCGGGAGGCCGAGCAGGAGCAGTGCGGCACGGCGTGTGCGCGTGAGATGGTGGGTCATTGGTGTCCTTGGAGGCGGGCGAG
Source organism: Streptomyces sp. NPDC006733 (assembly GCF_040636125.1). Classification (NCBI taxonomy): domain Bacteria; kingdom Bacillati; phylum Actinomycetota; class Actinomycetes; order Kitasatosporales; family Streptomycetaceae; genus Streptomyces; species Streptomyces sp. NPDC006733. Next base: position 168,247 of record NZ_JBEYJD010000014.1, read on the forward strand.
GCGCGCTTGGGCGTCGGGGGCGTGCAGCGGTGAGAAGGCGGGGTTGGCGGCCAGGGCGGCCGTCAGGTCGGTGCGTGCGGCCTGGTCGTCGCCGAGTGTCTGCTCGATGACGCTGCGGTGGTAGCGCACGGTGGCGTCGCGCCAGCCGAGCCGGCCCGCCTCCCGCGCCAGCGGCAGCGCTTCGGGGTCGCGGCCGGCGCGGTGCAGGGCCCAGCCCAGGGCGTCGGCGACCTGCACAGGGTGGCGGCGGCCCCACTCGGCGGTGAGCAGGGTGACGGCGAGCTGCGGGTCACCGTGGTCGGCCTGGTACTGGCCCAGGTTCAGGTCGTCCACGACGCCGTTCGCGGTGAACAGCTTCTGCTCGGCTTCCAGCACCGCGTACTGCGCTTTCGCCTCGGTAGTTCGGCCCAAGGACTCCAGCAGCTCGCCGAGTTCGAGGACGTACTGCGGTTGCGGCACGCGCGCGATGGCCGCCTGGTAATCGGTGACGGCCTGCGCCGTGCGGCCCAACGCGGCCTCCGCACGGGCAACGCCTGCCAGCGCCGGGGTGTAGGAGGCATCCAGCGCCAACGCTTTGCGGTAGTGCTCCAACGCCTGCGGGATCTTGCCGGTGTTAAAAGCGAGCTCACCGAGGTAGTGCTGACAGAACGCCTGGTCGGCGGGGCTGGAGGCATCCTCCAGGGCGCGCTGGAGGGCTTGCGTGGCCTCATCGGTCCGGCCTTGCAGTTCCAGGGTGTAGGAGGCGCGGGTGAACGACGCGGTCGAGGGGTGCAGGTCCAGCATCCGCTGGACGGCCGTCTGCGCGCCGGTGTCGTCCCCGAGTTGGGTCAGGGCGTCGGTCAGCGCCCCGTAGGCGGCCCACGCGTACGGGTTGCTCTGGACGGCTTGCTCGGCCCAGGTGCGGGCTTGGGTGAACTGGTGGCGGGCGTTGGCCAGCCCGGCCATGCCGGTCTGCGCGGCCGTGTTGGCGTCCGGCCGCACCTTCAACGACCGGCGCAGAGCCGCCTCGGCCTTCGGATAGAGCGTCGGGTCGACGGTCAGCCGGGCCTGCTCCACGTACGCGGAACCCAACTGCGCCCACGAGTCCGCGTCGGCCGGCTGCCGGCGCAGGTGGTCCTGGAGTGTGCGCACCACCGTGCCGATGGACGGCGCGGTGTGGGCCGCGTCGGCCGCCGGTGGGGGTGCCGCCAGGGGGGACGGGGGATTGGTGGTGTGTTCCAGCGCCGCGAATCCGGTCAGGCCGGCACACAGCGCGGCGGCGGTGGCGAACAGGGCGAGGCGGCGCATGAACGACATCCCTCGGTCAGACGGTGGGCGTGGTGAGGCGCGGACGAGCGAAGGACGCGATGGGCACGACGGGCATACCTGTCCTTCTCTGATCCAGCCGGTCGACCGGTGCGGGCCAGTGGCGTCGGGCCGCCCCCGCGCGGGGGGGGCGGAGGGGGCGCGCCGCGGACCCGCGGCGCGCGGGGGCCGCGGCCCGCGCAAGAACCCGCGCG